>CAZVPH010000205.1:0-4012 GCA_964628125.1 uncultured Thiosulfatimonas sp.
AGCAGGCTGAGATCGATACGGGTGCGAGCGTCAGTGAAGAAGCAACCCTTGCAATCGTCGATAAAGCGATGAAGCAACGCCGCGACTCTCATCAGCAATTTATAGACGCAGATCGCCCGGATTTAGCGGAGCAAGAAGCGTTTGAGATGACCGTTATTCAGGACTTTATGCCAGAAGCTTTAACGGAAGATGAGATCAACGCGCTGATTGATGATGCGATGGCATCAAGCGGGGCGGCGTCCATGCAAGACATGGGTAAAGTCATGGGCTTGTTAAAGCCTGCGATGCAAGGCCGTGCCGATATGGGTGTGGTCAGCAGCTTAATTAAAGCGAAACTGGTCTAAGAGGTTTTCACTGGTTAAGCACTTTAAGCGTTGATTGTAATATATAGTTTAGACAGATTGTTTCGACTCAAATTTCTAGCTGAGTTTCGATTCAGATAGAAAACTTAAAAACCCGCTGGTGTATCACTGGCGGGTTTTTGCGTTTAATGGCCTGTGTATTTTTCTGTGGATAAGGTGTGAGTATGTCTGGTAGAACTGGATCAATTCCGCGTTCTTTTATCGAGGATTTATTGTCTCGAGCAGATCTTGTGCAAGTCATAAATCAACGAGTACCTCTCAAAAAAGCAGGCACTTCTTACAAAGCCTGTTGCCCGTTTCATGATGAAAAATCCCCTTCGTTTAACGTCAGCCCCGTAAAACAGTTTTACCACTGCTTCGGTTGCGGCGCCAGCGGCGATGCGCTAAAGTTTTTAATGGAGTATGAAGGGTTGTCGTTTGTTGAAGCGATCGAAACTCTGGCCGCGCAGTATGGCATGGATGTTCCACGTGAAAAATTAACCCCCGAAAAACAGAAGGCACAACAAGCTAAGCAACAAAAGCAACATGATTTATACGATGTGATGCACTTAGCGGCTAAGTTTTATCGCCACCAGTTACGCGATCACAGTGCAGCGGTTGAGGCAAAATCGTATTTAAAAGCACGCGGTCTAAGTGCAGAAATCGCTAAGCAGTTTGTAGTTGGTTTGGCCCCGCCGGGCTGGGACAGCTTGGTGGTGGGTTTAAAGGCAGACGCAACTTTAAAAAAACAGTTAGTCGAGGTTGGGCTGCTGGTTCAGAAAGAAGATGGAAAGCTTTATGATCGTTTCCGCCATCGAATTATGTTCCCTATCCGGGATGGCCGAGGACGTGTTATCGCCTTTGGTGGACGTATTTTGAGCGATGAACAGCCTAAATACTTGAATTCTCCAGAAACGCCCATATTTCATAAGAGTAGAACCTTGTATGGTTTGTATGAAATGCGCCAGTCACGCCAAAAATATGAGCATATTTTGGTGGTTGAAGGTTATATGGATGTTGTGGCGCTGGCACAATTTGGTGTGCATAACGCTGTTGCCACACTGGGAACAGCCACTACGCTTGAACATTTGGAGCTGTTGTTCCGCCAAGTCAATGAGATTGTTTTTTGCTTTGACGGGGATACTGCAGGGATCAACGCGGCATGGAAGGCGTTAGAGTTGGTGCTGCCAATGATGCAGCAGGAGCGCTCGGTTAAGTTCTTATTCTTACCGCAAGGCCAAGATCCTGACTCGATGATTCGAGAAGAAGGCTTTGATGGTTTCCAGGTTAGAGTTCGCGACGCTTTACCGCTGTCGGCTTTTTTATTGCAAGGGTTACAAGGCAGGCTCTCTTCGCCGGTGAACTCTATAGAAGGGCGCCAGCAGCTAGTCGCTTTGGCGCAACCGTATGTCCAGTCAGCGCAGGACCTTTATCAGTTTTTACTGGCCGAAGGAGTGGCAGACTTGGTGGGGTTGCCCACTTGGCGAATAGAGAGGCAGATGAATGTTAAATCGGGATTTGCTCAGTTCAAACAAGGGGGCGGTCAAAAGTCCACTGCAGAGCTAAAGGTCAGTCAGGTGGTAACCATGCCATTGAAAATGGTACGAATCTTGTTTAAAAGACCTGAGTGGGCTGACTTTTTTGCCGCTGACTTTTGCGAAGACCTGTTTAAATCCAACGAGCGCGACCACATCGTTTTGGGTGGTGTGATTGAATCGTTACAGTTTAATCAATTTATTACCGAAGCCGCGACCAACTGGATGAGCGCCAATGGCTATGAGCCCGAGCTGGCGTTGATTAATAAGTCAACCATTCCTGATGACGAGCGCTTTTTACTCGCAGAGTTCGAGGAAGTCGTTTTAGGATTGGGTAAGTTAATGGATAAGAAAAACCTAGGGCAAGAGGGCTGGAGCCCTGAAGAACTGGCCAAGTTGCAACACATGGTTAAGGCAAGTTGCTCTTAAAATGAAGTTTTGGCATAAGTATTGATGGCTAACCTGCTAATTTTTAAAGGGATATCGTCATAATGACAACAAATTTATTTAAAGTTTTAGTATAATTGCGCGTTCCGTTTTTAACGCACAGTTTTTATCAAGAAATGAATCCGACAACGGAATTAGTAATATTATTTGAGGCAACGCATGACTAAAGTCGAAAGAAAACAACAGTTAACGGATCTAATTGAACGTGCTAAGGAGCTAGGGTATCTAACCTTTGCAGACGTCAACGATGTGTTACCGGATGACATTGAAGAAGATCAGTTGGGTCAGGTTTTAACGATTCTAAAAGACTTTGGAATCAAATTGTTTGACGCAGTCCCAGATGAAGACGAATTACTGACGCAAGATGGTGGCGTTTTTGATGAAGTGGCTGCTGAAGCAGCCCTCGCAGCCCTGTCCGAAGTCGATGGTGAGTTTGGGCGTACCACCGATCCGGTTCGTATGTACATGCGTGAAATGGGTTCGGTAGAGCTGTTAACGCGTCATGGTGAAGTTGATATTGCAAAACGGATAGAGTTTGGTATCCGTGACATGCTGGATGCATTGGCCATGTATCCCGTTTATGCGAACACAATCCTTAGTACTTTCAAAAAAATTGATGTAGGCCAGGGGAAAATCGCTGACGTTGTCCAAGGGTTTTACCGTCCAGCCGACTTGATTGACATCCCAATTGATGAACTTTCCCCCGACAGCGAAGCCAATACCGAGCCTAAGGAAGATGGAGTCAATCCAGAGAAGTTAGCCGAGTTTTTGGCAGACCTTGAAAAGCTGAGTGTTGCAGCGCAACGTTCGGCAGAGAAAGAGGGGGCTGAAGATCCTAAGACGGTGAAGAAAGTTCATGAAGTTGCCGTCATTCTACGTGGCGTAAAAATCACGCCCTTGTTCTCAATCCGTATGATGCGCCACATTAAAGGCCGCATTCAAGCCATCCGTGAACAAGAGCGCGTGATCGTTGACATTGTTATGCGTAATATCGGTGTGCCGCGTGCTCTGTTTTTAGAGACGTTTGTGGGTTCTGAAACAGATTACGAGATGGTTGACCGTTTGATTGAAAAATCGCCTAAACATGCAGAAGCCTTAGAGGCCGCTCGTGGTGAAGTAAAGCGTGCGCAGAAACGTTTGGCGATGATCGCAAAAGCCGAAAAAATGCCCATTTCTTTGTATAAGAAAACCTATAAAGATCTCAGCAGGTCTGAGACCGTGGCGCGTTTAGCAAAGCGTGAGATGATTGAGGCAAACCTACGTTTAGTGATTTCGATCGCTAAAAAATACACCAACCGTGGCTTACAGTTTCTAGACTTGATTCAAGAAGGAAATATCGGCCTGATGAAAGCGGTTGATAAGTTTGAATATCGCCGTGGGTATAAGTTTTCGACCTATGCAACTTGGTGGATTCGTCAGGCAATTACACGCTCTATTGCCGACCAGGCGCGTACCATTCGTATTCCGGTGCATATGATTGAAACCATTAACAAGCTCAATCGCATTCAACGTCAGTTGCTTCAGAAGATGGGGCGTGAGCCGACGCCTGAAGAGTTGGCGGAAGAGATGGAGATGTCAGAAGATAAGGTTCGTAAAGTGATGAAAATCGCCAAAGAGCCTATCTCCATGGAAACACCTATTGGCGACGATGAAGACTCCTCGTTGGGCGATTTCATCGAAGATTCAAAC
>CAZVPH010000206.1:0-367 GCA_964628125.1 uncultured Thiosulfatimonas sp.
AGAGTATTGCTGTAAATCGGCCTGACTTTCGGTGTAGGCAAAACGAGCAGAAGTTGTGTTTTGGTCATTCCATTAATACCCGGCTTGTGAATTCAACATGCGCACGGTGAGAGGATCGTAACGCCATTTAGCGTCTGACACGCCCGAACTGGGCAAGCCACGTTGCAACTCCATTTGGCCGTCGGCGTGAAACAGACTCACTTGCCAATCCATTTTGTCGTGATAACCTTCGACCTTCCATAATCCGACGGCGTGTTCGTGGCCGTTGTTGTAACCCGGTGCCCCATCTCTGCTTTCAAGCCCCAACACAACGCGGGCGCCTACTTCGTCACTGAACTGAACGCTGGTCGTGCCATCTATGCCCGCG
>CAZVPH010000206.1:377-4009 GCA_964628125.1 uncultured Thiosulfatimonas sp.
ACTTAGACCCACGAAAACTGCCCAAGGTCTTAATCACAATAAAACCTTCGGTGCGTGAACTGGTCATAGGGCCAATAATGGAGGTTAAAGGTCCTAAATTCAGTGCACTGGCGTCGCGCACGATGGTCATCGACTCAATCGCGGTCACCGGTAACTGCATCAACACTTTAGAGGCAGCTGGCGCGGGCAAGTAAGCGCCATCAATAATAATGCCCAAATTAGACCCCGCCCGAATGCTTGCAAAATAGGGGGATTTTCGGCCATGGGTTTGAATAAATGCGCCAGTGGCGTAATCCAACATCTCGTAGGCATTGTTCACAGGCAAGGACTCAAAATCTTGTTTCTTAAACGTCTGAGTGTTGTTCTGAAAACTCTTAGGCTGAGAGTAAACATCTGTGGTTTGAATGCCTCTTTCGGGCTTAACCACAACGGTATTTAATGCATCAGACGCCATTAAAGACGCGCTGGCAATGGAGGAAACGACCGCAAGGATCGCTATGAGAAGTGGGCGTTTTTTCATCTATAAAATCTCAAAAAAATAACTATAAAAAGTAAAAAAAGAAAACATTGAACTCTATGCTCAATTGACAAGGCTTCAACGCAACGGCGTTTTCAACCGAAGTAAGGCAGTCAAGATAGACCTTGATACATATCGACTCGTATAAAAAAACCTGTTAGAAACAGGCGGAATAGCGGAGCAGGATCGTTTAATACAATCATTCAATACAGCCACTTAAATACAAGTAACACAACTTAACAGCCAACGATACTACCTTTGTGCCATATCGATGATTGATATTAGAACATGTTAATATTGCCCTTGGCAAGCCTATTATTACGAACCGCCATTTTCGTTTCCCAGTTCACTCTCTTCTCGCCCTCCTCTCACCTTTGCAATTTAATCCAATTACGTTAATTCGACATCACATTAAAAATCACACAACTCAAAGGTTAATCTAATTGATAATCCTTACCATTTAGATTAAAATACATTTTCGCACGCAAAACCAAGCTCAACACGAGCGCGCTTCTAACCGCTTGACGATCTCAAAAAAAGGTTCTACTACATGAAAAAGTCTTGGATTACTCTCTTAATATTCACACTCAGCCTGCCTGTCTACGCGGCACTGGATGAGGTCAACGTTTACTCCGCCCGTAAAGAACAGTTGATTAAACCGCTTTTTACCGAGTTCACTCGTGAAACCGGAATTAAAGTGAATTTAATCACCAGCACAGCGGATGCGCTGTTAAAACGATTGGAATCAGAGAGCATCAACAGCCCTGCAGATCTTTTAATCACGACGGATGCGGGTCGTTTGCACCGTGCAAAAGAGACCGGTGTATTGCAACCTGTTTTAACCGAGCGCATGAAAACCTCTGTGCCTGAACATCTGCGCGATGTCGACGGCTACTGGATAGGGTTAACCACTCGTTCGCGAACCATTGTTTACGCTAAAGATCGGGTTCAAGCGTCCGATTTAAGCACCTATGAAGATTTAACCAATCCAAAATGGAAGAACCGTATCTGCGTACGCTCGTCCGACAATATTTATAACCAATCGTTAGTGGCGTCGATGATTGCTCACAAAGGCGAAGACGCAACCGCCGCTTGGGCAACAGGCCTGGTCAATAATATGGCGCGTAAACCCAAAGGTGGCGATCGCGACCAAATTAAAGCCGTGGCGGCTGGACAGTGTGATATTGCGATTGTAAATACCTATTATCTTGGTCAAATGCTCAATAGCAATGACCCAAAAGAAGTTCAAATGGCTGAGCAGGTCGCTGTTTTTTGGCCTAACCAGTCCGACCGAGGCGTACACGTCAACGTTAGCGGGATTGCGGTCACAAAATGGGCTAAAAACAAAGAAAATGCCATTCGTTTGATTGAATTTTTACTGTCGCCGACTTCTCAAGAGTGGTACGCGCAAACCAATAACGAGTATCCAGTCGTTGCCGGCACACCTTGGAGCGAGACGTTACAAGCGTGGGGTGAGTTTCACAGCGATGAACTCAATTTGAGTCAACTAGGCGAGTTAAATACTCAAGCCATTCGTCTTATGGATAATGCAGGTTGGCGATAAACAAACCGATTCTTCAGAAGGCACCGCTCAGACCCCCTTCTAAACTCTTCCAAAACAGACAACTTCTGCCTAAGCTCAACCTTTGGTCTATTCTGACCATTGTTATGACGCTGTTGCTGACGGTCCCTCTGTGGGTGCTCGTCAGCTTTGTGTTTGAGCCCACCAATGATAACTGGACACACCTCACCAACACTCTTTTGCCCGTTTACATCATTAACTCCTTATGGCTCATGCTCGGCGTCACGGTGGGTACTCTGCTGTTAGGCATTCCCACCGCTTGGTTTATCAGTCAGTACGAATTTGTAGGCAAACGGTTTTTTCACTGGGCGTTGTTGCTTCCCATGGCGATGCCGGCCTATATTATCGCCTACACCTACACCGGCTTATTAGAGTTTGAAGGCCCGGTGCAGACCGCCTTAAGAATGATGTTTGACCTGCAAACCGTCAATGCATGGTTCCCAGAGGTACGCTCGCTGGGCGGCGCGGTGGTCATGTTCTCTCTGGTGCTTTACCCTTACGTTTATCTGCTCGCACGCAGCGCTTTTGCCAACCAGAGTCATACCGTGATGCACGCCAGCCGTACCTTAGGCGCTGGACCCTATAAAACTTTTTTTAAAGTCGCGCTGCCCATCGCTCGCCCCGCCATCATTGCAGGCCTGACTTTAGCCTTAATGGAAACGCTCGCCGATTACGGCACAGTACAACACTTCAGCGTCGACACCTTTACCACCGGGATTTACCGAACCTGGACCGGGTTTGGCGACACCACCACCACCGCTCAACTCTCAGTGCTGCTGTTGGTATTCATCACGATTTTAATGCTGATTGAGTTCTGGTCTCGGAAACAAGCCAAATACTTCACCGGCAGCAGTCCGCAATCGTCACATCCTTTGCCGACATTGACCGGACTAAAAGCCTCTATCGCGTTTACGCTCTGCTTAATTCCTATTTTATTTGGCTTTATTTTGCCGGCTTGGCAACTATTGGATTGGAGCATCAATGTCGCCGAAGCACGTTTCGATGCCGAATTTTTTACCCTAGTGTGGAACAGCTTTAGCCTCGCGTTTATCACGGCTTTGATCACCGTCAGCATTGCGTTGTTTTTGTCCTATGCCAAACGCAGTCAAAACAATAAGACCGTGGACAAATCGGTACTCGCTGCCGGCTTAGGCTATGCGATTCCCGGCACGGTCATTGCCGTCGCAGTGATGATTCCCTTGGCGTGGTTTGATAACACTTTAGATGCCTGGGCGCGCGAACACTTAAATATTTCAACCGGCCTATTGTTATCGGGAACCATTTTTGCGCTGGTGTTTGCTTATATGTTTCGTTTTCTATCGGTCGCACTGCAGAGCATCAACTCCGGCTTGGCGCAGATTAAACCCAGCATGGACGAGTCAGCCAAAACTTTGGGCGCCACCCCTTGGACAATCCTAAGACGCATTCACATTCCCCTACTCAGTGGCAGCTTGCTGATCGCCTTTATCTTAGTATTTGTTGAAGTACTCAAAGAGCTGCCGACCACCCTGATTTTACGCCCCTTTAACTTCA
>CAZVPH010000207.1:0-3993 GCA_964628125.1 uncultured Thiosulfatimonas sp.
AACATGCCTAAGGCGCCACCCAATCCGTGACTGCTGGCCGCAAATAACGCCTGACCTTTACCCTGATTCTGTCTTTGAAAATAGCGGTCAATTAGATAAATTCCAACGGCATGAAACAACCCAAAACTGGCGGCGTGCAGCAGCTGCGCCAAAACCATCCAAAGAAGGCTGTCGGCCAAATACGCGTGCATTAACCAGCGAACCAATGTTAGTGCAATGCTCAGTAAAATCAGAAAGCGTACACGGTAAGTCTTAAACAGGGCGACCATAAAAAAGAACACCACTATTTCCGCAATGACGCCCAATGCCCAAAGCCAAGCGATGACGGTTTTGTCGTATCCCAGCGCACTTAACTGTATGGTAAAAAACGCATAATAGACGCCGTGCGACAGTTGTATTAAAAAGCTGACCAACAGCAATGACCAAACTTCAGGTCGTTTTAAAATATGCGTAAAGCCGGTCGCACTCTCAAGATGCTGTTTGGGTTCCCCATCGCTGACGAGGTAGGCGCTCAGCCAAACCAAAATCATCAAACTCAGCAAGTCCCACGGTAGGACAGCCACACCAAAGTGCTCGATCTGCCAGCCAATCGCCAGCACTGCGGCAATAAATCCGACCGATCCCCAGAGTCGAATTAACCCATAACGCTGTTTCTCTTCTCCAAGGCAACCAAAGGTGTAGGACTCAAATTGTGGCAAAGAGGCGTGCCAAAAAAAGCTGAACAGGAAGATAGTCGCCAACAAACTCCAGTAACTCTCAAACACAATCAAACCCACGCCAGCGATCGCCGTCAAACCTGTGGCCAAACGTACCCATTTAATGGCCAGGCCTGTGCGATCCGCCAACCAGCCCCAAAGATTTGGAGCGATGATTTTGGTGGCAAGCAGCACGCCCATCAGCTGCCCAATCTCTATCGGAGTAAAGCCGAGCGATGATTGAAAATAGAGACCTAAATAGGGGAGAAGCGCGCCGAGCACGGCAAAATAGAAAAAGTAGTGAATCGACAACCGTGGATAGGCTGTCTGATAAGTGCATTCAGGAAAAGGGCTGGCGTTATTACTCACTGGCGTGAGCCAGATCCATAATGGGTGACACCACATCGCCATTTTGGGCGCGATCTCGCATAAAGTGATCCAGCAAAACAATCGCCATCTGCGCTTCGGCAATCGGTGTTGCACGGATGCCAACACACGGGTCATGGCGCCCTTTGGTGACCATCTCAACCGCCTCACCGTCGGCATTAATACTCCGACCCGGCGTCATGATGCTCGACGTCGGCTTTAAAGCGATGTGCGCGATGATTTCCTGACCGGTTGAAATACCACCTAAGACACCGCCAGCATGGTTTGACTCGAATCCGTGTGGCGTCATCTCATCGCGGTGCTCAGTGCCCAATTGCGCGGCCACTGCAAAGCCGTCCCCGATCTCAACGCCTTTTACTGCATTAATACTCATTAAAGCGTGTGCTAAATCTGCGTCCAAACGATCAAATACCGGCTCGCCCAGGCCAACCGGGACGTTTTTAGCCACCAGCGTAATTTTTGCGCCAACCGAGTTTTTCTGTTTAAGCAGAGCGTCCATATAAGCGCGAATCTCTTCCGTTTTTTCAGGACTCGGACAGAAATATTCATTACTGTTATCAAACGGCCAACTGACATTTTCAATTTTAATAGGCCCAAGTTGAGACAAGTAGCCTTTAATTTCAACGCCTAAACGCTCTTTTAAATATTTTTTGGCAATCGCTCCTGCCGCAACCCGCATCGCGGTTTCACGTGCAGAGGAGCGCCCACCGCCGCGATAATCTCGCAGGCCGTACTTTTGGGTATAGGTGTAATCAGCGTGCGCCGGGCGGAAGGTTTCAGCCACTTTTGAGTAGTCTTGTGAACGTTGATCTTTGTTGTGAATGATCATGCCAATCGGTGTGCCCGTGGTCTTGCCTTCAAATACACCAGATAAAATTTGCACTTCATCGTCTTCACGACGCGCAGTAGCGTGCTTAGAGGTGCCGGGTTTACGACGATCCAACTCAGCTTGAATATCCGCTGCACACAAATCCATGCCTGGAGGACAGCCGTCTACAATACAGCCCAGTGCAATTCCGTGGCTCTCGCCAAAGGTGGTGACTTTAAAATTTTGTCCTAGTGTATTGCCTGACATGCGTCTACTTCTTTCTTTTCTTGGTTATAATCCAAGCATTCTACCTAAAAAATCGCGGATGTGCATTGTTGACCTGTCTTAATCAAGCCAAAGCCCAATGCTCAAAACCGCCGCTCTAACCATAGGAATCGCTTATGAACCGAGATATAAACTGTGATATGGATTGTGATATGAACTGGCAAGTAGCCGCGCCCTTTATTCACCCCCACACCGTACAAGCTGATGAATTAGACTTTCTAGGCCACGTCAACAACAAGTCTTACCTGACATGGATTGAGCATGTCTCTTGGCAACACGCACGCTCAGTCGGCATTAGCCACGAATTGCAGCGAGCAGAAAATCGGATTATGGCGGTTTATGAGAATTGCATGCATTATCTTGCAAGCTGTTATGCGGGAGAGGAGTTACTGATTGCCACCTGGATTGGCAAGCAAATTGGGTGTTGCAGACGTGAACGCCACTTTCAGATTATTCGTAAAAGGGATCAAAAAACGGTGTTTACGGCGCAGGCGGTTTATGTATGTATCGATTTAACAAGTCACCAACCCAGACGTATTCCAAAGGCGTTTATTAAACCTTATCAAACCTCTTTAATAAAACCCTCAACTTAAACGATTGAAGTCGATTAAGACTGACTGGGCCGGTTTTATCACCGACACAGAACTGTTTAATCGACATGGATAACATGAGTAATGGACAGTGTGTAACTGCTCTACTGTCCCATTACTTTTTGGCGTAACTCCATAAACCTTTTTGAAGCGGTTTCCATTTTCGCCATCAACGTCTTTGTCTCAGGGTTAATTTCGTTCATCGCGGCTTCTACATCGTCTTTAAGAATAAGAGATTTTTTTTGCACCTCTGGATCCTGTAAGGCTTTTTGTTGACGCTCTTGAAAACTTTCATCTCGTTGGCTGAAGTCCAGCACTTCTTGCTCTGTTGGTTCAGCACTGCCTGATTGGTACTTGCTTGCAATCGATTGCAAGGCTTCAGCTTCCGCTTCAGCATTGTAATCTTTAGCTGACATTTTCTTAAACACCAGTGCTTGCAACTCATCGCGCTGCTTGACGAAAGTAGGATTTTTCTCAAACGCCTTTTGTTGAATGCCTTGTAACGCGTACTGTGTTGTTTGCAACTCTTGCTGAAGCGCCTCTAACTCAGAAATGACCGCTTGTTGCTCAGGACTCAACGATTGCTGGGTTGTGCCAGGTGTGGCCTGAGGTGTGGTTTGAGGCACAGCCATCACAGTGGTCGACGTCGCCATGCTCATTGAAATAATAAAGACCGATGCAACCGATTTAGACACAACTGTTTTAAACAGGCTGTTGATATTAAACGACATAAACTCTCCTAACTCTTCGTGACAAAACGGTAACGAAACCAAACCAATCTCAATGGACCGTTTAAACCTCGTACCGCTCGGAATAAAAAATCTTTACTCAAAGTGTTGATAAAAAGTAGCGTCTACTTCTTATGATAATAAGCGTATTGCTCGCGTACTATCTCTTTGACCTTGTGGTAAAAAACGCATTACACTGCTTTTATTTTGCAGCGAATAAATTATTCAACAAAACTCACGATACCGAAAGCTAATCCGAAAAACAACTGCCTGTATTGAAAATAGTATGGAGCTCTCTCAAGTATTTCTATCGAAAATTACAGAGATCTATTTTTGGATGAAAAATACATAACATTAAAAACGACCAGGCCTGGTAAGAAGGCAATGAAGCCGATCGTCTTAAACATTTAACGACTAGATTATTTATGGGCACTTCATGACCCGCTTACGTTGTACGCCAAGAGCCTGGGTAGGAAGTGTGGTAACGAAATTTGCTGAAG
>CAZVPH010000208.1:0-3952 GCA_964628125.1 uncultured Thiosulfatimonas sp.
TGCGTAAGTATCAGCAATCTGTGTGGCGCAAATATGTGGCGTGGTAAACATCGCTGCTGTCGCGGCACCGCCTTGACGCGCTTCCCAAGCGCCCGATAAATCATGCGTCGGTCCCACGTCATCCTCAGCATCACCGCCAATAAACCCTTCACGCCTTAAGTCTTGCCAAAACGCTTCATCGGATACTCCACTGCTGGTCATGCCAGGAATACGCCCAGTGCGTTCTTGATACGCATAATAGGCTGTCGTAATACTGTCAAAACTGGCGGTGACGCTTCGTACCTTGGCGTTGGTAATCAACTCTTGCCCCTTTAAGACCCCGCCCAGCAGCAAACCAATAATCACTAACACCACGGCAATTTCAACTAAGGTAAAACCGGCTTGCGCACGCTTATGGGCTGTCTTAAACGATCCAGCTTCTGGAACCACTGCTGGCTTATTGTCTCGGCCGTAAGTTTTCATAATCCTTCCTCTTTCCATTATTAAAATACGTCTTTTTATGTAGCAAAATAATACCGAGATTTCAGTTGCTTAAAAAGAGTAAGAATCCTTTACCCCTTTTTTTACTGACTTGTTTACTGACATGTTTACTGACTTTTTTATCGCTTACAACTCGCTTAAAACACCAAAGAAAAAATGACCAGGCCTGGTCAATTACCTTGAAGACTGCAATATAAAACTCTTAACGTCGTAACCCGTATTTATGAATCAAATAGTAGATATTTTCACGCTTAAGCGCCAAGCGACGTGCGGTTTCATGGACATTAAAGTGCGTGTCCATCAAAACTTGCCTGACCAATTTCTCTTCCGCTTGATTACGCACTGGCTTCACCCCCTCGCCCAGCACGGCATCAAGTTGCATTTTGTGAACACCCTCTCGTTGCTTTAGCGCCCGCTGGGTGTCGTAAAACATAAACGCCCGCTTGACCGCGTAGAGCAATGGCACAGCAGGAACGGACCTTTCTAAAAAATCGAACGCGCCGTGCTTCAGCGCTTGATACGCACTCTCCTCGATATTATGTTCGACACTATGCTCGACACTATGCTCGACACTATGCTCGACACTATGCTCTAAATTATGCTCTGCCAAGACCAACGTCTTAATTTGAGGGTGATGATTGCCCAACCAATTCAACATGGCAGTGCACTCCTCTAACATTTGTTTCTGTGACGCGTACGACGCATCGGATAAACGAGGCGGACGGGTCGATCGGTTTATCTCCAACAGCACCACCTGCACAGAGTGCGACAACAAATACTCAACCGCCTTAGCGCACGATTCGACCTCATACACTTGGTAACCGACCCGCTCTAAGAGTCGTCGTAACCGTTTACGGGCAGTTGCGTCCTTGTCTATCAATAAAATACACGGCTGACTCACGCGAACTCTCCCCGCCTTATTGCACCATTCGTCACGGCTCCACCCCCACATTGTGCACCTGAAAAACCGGGGACAGCACGACGGATTTAACCTCATATCCCGTCATCCAGACCAGTGTGTCATCAAAAAAATCATCGACCACGGAGGTTTTTGTGGCTTGATGATAATAAGCCGTGCCATTGCAATTTTCGCGACTTGCAGCAGAGAACGTTGCTGACATCAAGCTGCATTCGCCCTGCACTTTTGCACCGTCTTCATTAAAAGCGATTAACACCACCGCAGCGACGGTCGTCTCTAATGCGGTTGGTGCGCTATGAGCGTCGCACCTGCGTGTGCTTTGATTGCAAATGGTGTAATGCCCCGTTCCCGCCGCTGTCGCCGTAGGCGGGGTGTTGATTAATTTAAAGCGCGCGACGCCAGGCGTTGCCTTGCAAAAATAGCTGGCTGCGTGTTCCGAATCGCAAATCACTGCAGGCGATTGGTCGGCCGCCTCGCGATTGACCGCATAACCTATAAAATTGCCGTAAGCGTCTAACACCTCACTGCGTGTTAAACCTAAATCCAAATACGGTACGCTGCCGACCGTCTGCTGACAAACATCAATGCTTACTGAACTTGCGGAGGGTTCCGCTCCCTCTAAACCCTCTCCCCCTAAATCCTCTGGCTCAACAGCCACGGCTAAAACCGCCACTCTTTTTTCACGGCCATTTTGCCCTTGCGCGTCACCGACCGAATCGGGGCAAGGCAAATACTTATTGACCAACGCAAATTGCAACAACTGTTGCTTAATTTTCTGGGTAATCTCTAAGGATTTAAGCTGCTGCGCCACTCTCTTCTTTTCAAGGTAATCAGTGTTTGAACCCGATCCTGCTGCTGAAAAAACACCCGCAAACAGCACACCCAAAATCAGCAACACCACGGCAAGTTCTACCAGTGAAAAACCTCTCATTCGTTGACGACGAATAACCTTGGCACTCTTCTCAGCGATCACGGTAAAACCACCTTGATACAGTCGTGATGTGGTCGTGATTCGCTTTCTTTTCACCGCTCAACTTATTCAACGTATTCAACTGACTTAACTCACTCCCAAAAACCACGTGTGACGGCGCATTCAAACCCAAGGATTCTGAATCGTCTAAAAATGGGAGAACAGGGAAAGATGGTAAGGCATGATGGATGCGAACTGTCACCTTGGTTTGATGACGACTTTTCAACGAATTGGCCGAGATCACCTGAATGTGATCGTCAAAAAATGGATCTCGTGAAGCGGTTGCCTGCACAAAAAACCGACTCTCCGCTTGGTTCAACGCCTCCGCCGTCCCTACAATCGGCGTACGACCCCCGTTTTCATTCAAAGCGACCAGAACCACAATCGCATCGTCCGCTTCTACTTGAGCGCCGGATGTATTCGCAGTGCAAGGCAGCGCCGTGCAGACCTTTAAGCCTTTAAATCCCGACGGAGTATTCGCAGACGCATGGGTTGGCAAGGTGGTCAAATCAAACCTTGGCGGCGCATCCTTGTTAAAAAAACAGGCGGGATCTCGTGGGCAATCGCGCATATTGGTCGCCACGATTGCATTGTGCGGCACCGCATACAAAAACCCATGGCCCCAAGCATCGCGAGCCCCTTGCGCCGTCACCCCCAATGTCAGAAACGGCAGCTTGCCCATCGCCGACTGACAGTGAAAGCCACCAACACGATTTTCGAGACCGTCGCCATCGGTATCCGGACATGGCAAGTAGTGATGAGTGCGCGAAAATTGTTGCAACGTATTTTTTACAAAGCCTAACTTGACCGCACTGGCCTTCCATTTGTGATGCCGGCTCTGCTCCGAGTAGAGTGACAAACTGCCCGACAAAAGAACCCCGATGACCGCTAACACCACCGCCATTTCAAGCAGTGAAAAACCTGAACATTTTGTGAAACGAGTAGGACCAGCAGGACGAACAGAATGCACACGATGAAGAGCGCCGATAGAGTAAACAACCTGCTCTGATTGAGCGGTTTGAGTATTGACGTTAATGCCGCGCATTTATTTAAAGCCCTCCGACACTAACATCGCTGGCCGATGTTAAGAGCGCAAACTTTAAGTCGTAGCCGGTGATCCAAAATAACTGATCATCAAACTCCTGGCCTGGCACCTGGCTGCGAGCGGCTTGCCAAAAATAATTTTTATTACTGCTGTTCAGAGCTTCAGCCACACTGGTCGCATTCCCTGCCCAGGTTTGCGCGCCGTTTTTACCGTAACTGACCACCACAGCGATGACCGAAAAACCTGAGCGTCCGCTGGTCGGAGTCCCAGAATGACACGCCGTGCCCGCAAATTCATTGCACACCGTGTAATTACCCGAGCCGGTTTTAGACCCATAAGGCGGTGTCTCCAAATTAAAACGCAACGGCGGTGGCTGTTGACTGAAATAACTCGCCGATTCAGTTGGATCAATGATTTTAGCGGTCGAATTCGCTGCCACGCTGTTCACCGAATAACGCAGCGGCTGCCCCCAAACATCGCCAAACGCAATGCCCAGCTCCCGATAAGGCACCTGGCCTTTTTTGTGAACACACTGAAA
>CAZVPH010000209.1:0-3893 GCA_964628125.1 uncultured Thiosulfatimonas sp.
TAACTAAAAGATTATCCGTCAGGTGGTTTTTGTCATAGAGTGTAACAGGCAAGTCTTGATGAAAGTTATTAAGCAGAGTCGCTTGCTCGGCCTGAGCAATCACTGGCGCGGTTACTTGACGCACTAAAAGCAATAAAACAATGCTGACCAACACAAACAGGCTCAACTTTAGAGCAGCCCTGAACATGCTTTTAATCAAGAGGTTGGCACTCTCTTTAGGAACTGTTTGATGATTTTCTTTAGACATCACACAGCTCTTTACTTTTATATTGGATGACACATGTATTTTTAGACACTGGGGTTCTCCTATCGCTTATGCCCAAAGACACGTGGCTGGGTGTATTGGTCAATTAGCGGTACAGCGATGTTCATTAAAATGATCGCAAACGCAATACCATCTGGAAAAGCGCCCCAGCTTCGAATGACGTAGACCAATACCCCAATCCCACAAGCGTAAATAAAACGACCTTTCGGCGTGGTGCTGGCGGTGACTGGGTCGGTGATAATAAAAAAGGCCGCCAGCATGGTGCCACCTGAAAGCAGTACAAAGTCGACCGGAGGGTAGACGTTTGGATCGATCGCATGAAAAATAAACCCCATGAGCGCCAAACTGCCTAAAAACCCAACCGGAAACTGCCAACGAATCGTGCGACTGTAGAGCATCCAAAGCCCGCCAATCAAAAAGACAATGTTGACCCACTGCCAACTGTTTAAGCCCCATAAAAAATGGGACGCTTTAGATTCTTCACGAATGAGAGGGTGCAGGGTGTCGGCGACTGGAATGCCTTGTGAAATCCCGACGCGCATCTCATTAAGCGGCGTTGCGCCGGTGATGGCATCCATTGTGATGCCTGGAATTTGTCCGTTAAAAACTAAGTGCAGGGCGTCCATAAACCCTAAGTAATAACCGCTCACCTCCCAAGGCACAATCCACTGAGTCATCTGAACCGGAAAAGAGATCAATAAAAACGCATAGCCAAGCATGGCAGGATTAAAGGGGTTGTAACCGAGTCCGCCATACAGGTGTTTGCCAAAAATCAGGGCAAAGGCACTGCCACTGACGATGATCCACCAAGGTGCGCCGGGCGGAATACAAAAAACCAGCCCGGTGATGGTGATCAACGCGCTCATGTCGGTAATAAACGGCATGACAGGGCGGCCTCTGAGTTTGAGCATGGTGTACTCAACCACTAAAAGGGTGGCAACCGCCAGCAGCCATTGGACCACTATGCCAAAACCAAACAGATAAACGTGTACTAAAAGTGCTGGCAGCGCCGCAATTTGCACTTGCAGCATCAGCCGACGAACATTTTTATTATTATGTGCGTAGGGCGAGGAAGATAAGGTCGGTTGACTCACTTAAGAGGACTCCTGTTGCTTTTTGGCTTGACGTTCAGCGGCTCGTTCTCGGGCCACCTCCATCGCTTTTAGACGCTTTTCTTTAGCGCTCTGATCAACCGAAGGTTCCGTCGCAGGACTCTCCACATCTGTCGTCATCTCTTGTTGTTTTTTCTCAGCAACGTCTTGCGACGCCTGAGTCGCTTCAAGCATTCGTTGTGTTTTTACAGCGTCGCGTTCGGCCGCAATCGCTGCTTTGCGTGCTGCTTCTTTTTCCAAAGCGGGAGACGTTGTGGTTGTTGCAGCTTTAAGCTCGGTTGTTTGAGGCTGTGCTGGTGAGGATGATTTAACATTCTCTGTTTTTTTGGTTTGCGCACGTTTTTTAGCCGCCGCCATAGCTGCTTGTTGTGCTGCGACTTTTGGGGTTTGGTTTAGATTATTTACCGAATCTCTGTCAACTTGCTTATTGCTCGCTTTTTTATCCAGTGCTCGTTTTTTAGCGGCGGCCATGGCGGCATTTTTAGCGGCTGTTTTCGGGTTTTTTTCTGAGCCCGCAGCTTCGCTGGCTTTTTTGGCGGCTTCGATCGCTTTTAAACGTGCGGCGGGTATTTTCGTTTCAGAGCTGACTTGGTCTGCAGTGCTCGCAGGGTTAGATAAGGCCGTTGGCGCAGAGTGATTGGCCTTCGCAGCACGCCGCGCCGCGGCTGCACGTGCAGCCATGGCCGCGGCACTCGGTTTTTTAGCGACAGTGGATTCGGCAGAAACATTTGTGTTTGCGACGGCCAATTTTTCAGCAGCTTGTTTTTTGACAGCGTCTTTTTTCGCCTGCAGACGGGCTTCGCGCTCCTGTTTTTCGCGCTCAAGACGTTCCAGTCTAAAGTCGTGACGTTGTTTAGCGATTTCAGCCATTTTGGCCTCAGCGTGTAGGGTTTTAATCTCGGCTTTAGCGTGACGGCAATACTGTACCAAGGGAATATGGCTTGGGCAGACGTAACTGCAGCAACCGCACTCGATGCAATCGGCAACATTCAATTTCTCGACCTTATCAAACTCATGCGCTTGACTGTGCCAGTACATCTGTTGTGGCAATAGGTTGACTGGGCACGCGTCCATGCACTCTCCGCAGCGAATGCAGGGCATCTGCATCTCAACCGGCTCTGGCGGATTGGCCAAAATGCAGTTGGTGGTTTTAATCACCGGCACTTCGTTGTTTTGTACTTGAAACCCCATCATGGGACCCCCCATTACTAGGGGGTAGTTAATCTCAACTTTCGGCTGAGCAGCATTGGCCAGTACTGAAAAAGGAGTGCCGATGAGCGCTTGAATATTAAAAGGCTTGCTGAGACCTAACCCTGAAACCGTGACCAAGCGAGAGGTTAAAGGCTCTCCAAATTTTACAGCGCGATAGATGGCTGCATAGGTGGCGACATTCATCATTAAAAGACCGAAGTCGACCGCGTGGACTTTTCGGGGCATTTCAATGCCAGTTAACTCAAGCGTTAACTGGTTTTTACCGCCCATTGGGTAAACGGTTTGCACGACCACTATTTCGACGATGGTTTCTTGCGCTGCGGTGCGCATCGCCTGAATCGCTAAGGGTTTGTTCGACTCGATTCCACAAAGTATTTTGGTGGCGCCCAACGCTTCCGCAACCATGAGCGCGCCTTGAACAACTTCATCGGCTCGGCTCTGCATCAGCAGGTCGTCACAGGTGATAAAAGGCTCACATTCAGCGCCGTTAATTAACAGTGTATGCACCTTGCCTTTTTCTCTCGGCAACTTGGCGTAGGTTGGAAAACCAGCGCCGCCCATACCGATAATACCGGCATTAAATAGAATGTCTTTAATCGCCTGTGGCGTGGTGGGCAAGGAACCGTCTACCTTTAAGGCATTGTCTATCGCCGTGTGTTTTTGATCGGTCTTAATGAGGATGGACATCGCCTTTAAGCCGGAGACGTGTGGCAAAAAGTGGGGTTCAATCGCTTCAACAATGCCAGAAGTGGGCGCGTGAACAGGCACCACGAGTGCTTTATTCGCATCTTTGGGCGAGCGCGCTATCAGCTGGTTTTTTTGAACATAGCTGCCGACTTTAACCAGTAACTCGGCAGGGTGGCCTACCTGTTGTTGCAGTGGCAGTATAAGGCGATCTGGAATAATACAGTCGCGAATGGGTTGGCGCGAAGACAACGACTTATTGTATTGTGGGAAAACACCACCGTGAAAGCTGTGCAACCAGCGTTTTGCCGTCGGGTAAATTAAAGAAATTTTTTGGATAAGGCGGTGCAGTAGAGAAGGGTTCATTTCGACTCCTCCTGATTAGATGTTGTCGGTGTTGCGCTTGTTACCGGCACAACAGAATCCGCTTTATCACGACTGGAGTGACTTTTGAGGGCGTTGATCGCCGCCTCTGCCGGGTCTGGCCACTGCCAGTTTGCGGTTGTGGTGATCAGTGGACGCATCTCGATACAGTCAACAGGGCAGACCGGTACACACAGCTCACACCCGGTGCATTCGGCTTGAATCACGGTGTGCATCAGTTTGGTGGCGCCTAAGAT
>CAZVPH010000210.1:0-3890 GCA_964628125.1 uncultured Thiosulfatimonas sp.
GATGGTCTCACTCACCGCGGTTGAGAATTACATTAATGAAACCAGTCCAGAAGGGCATCACGTGGTGGTGGCGGTGGCCGATGAGCGCAAAGGCGAGCGATTAGTCTTAGTGACCGACGACAGCGACCTTAGTCGCAACACAGTTTTAAAGGCTGCACAACGGGCGCAAGTGGCCGAGTTAATGATCCCAAAAACCGTGATACTGGTTGAGGCCGTGCCCGTGTTAGGCACCGGTAAAACCAACTATCCTGAAGTTCAAAAAATTGCGGAGCGCCACTTTACGGTTTAGAGAGGGGTAAACAAAGCGTTGATACATTAAAAAGGCGTTCGATGGAACGCCTTTTTTAATGCCTTATTTATCATCTAGATATAGTCGGAGTATTCACCTCTTCTGAATCAAGGGTTGAGCTTTAAACACCATCTTCCCCATAGAGTGAGCGAAGTTGTTTTTTAGAGGTTTTTGGGGCATTCGCTTTGCTGGACCACTGTTGCAGCAGATGGCAGAGGTTCGACAAGCAGTCCGCTTCCAGTTCTGCTTGGTTAAACAGATGGGCTTCAAGTTGGTGAATCGCCTTCTGCAATGCAGGATCTTGCAGCGCCTCAAACTGAGTGATGCCATGTTGTTCCGACAGCGTTGCTCGTAATTTGTTATAAAAAGGGCGGGGGGGTAATTGAATATTTCCTTGTTTGTCGGTATCGCACAGGTTGGTTTTAAGCTTTGACCAGGCCTGGTCAGTGTCGGCCTGACTGAAACCAGTGCGAGTTGAATCGGTTACTGTTAGGACTGTTGCGTCTGTTTGATGGCTGGACGCTCGGTTGTTGTGCGGCGTTGGCAAGAATTCTAGTGAATGTTTTTGGTTTTTAAGGTGGCTTCGACGCCACAGTAATAGAGTACCGACCCAAGCCAACAACAGCAATAAACTGATGATTTGCCAAATGCTCTTTGTTTCACGTGAAACCATGCTTTCGATTTGTTGGTCAATAGAGTGTGCGCCGTCTTGGCGATTTTGCAGTGCGTCCGGGCTTAGAACCTCGCCTTGGGTCTGCAAAGGCACTTGTCCAGGAATCGCCGGCAAGACAGTAAGCGTTCGGGCTGGGATGGACGCGACTTCGATCTGTTTCGTGGTGGTGTTCCACCAAGTAATCCGCTGTTCAGGCAGAGTCAATTCTCCTGCTTGGGTAGGGATGATCGCTTGTTTGACCTGAGTTTGGCTTTGTATACCGTTTCTGACCACCACTTGTTCACTCGCGGCAGGGTCGGCATAGACTTTAAAATCGGTGCTGTTTAAAGTTGTCAAGGAGGGCAGTTGACTGGGTTTTAAGCCTACTGCCCGCAGCGTTAAAGTGCGCGTCAAACTGTCCCCAACACGAATCTCATCTAACGAAGAGAGCCATTGTTCGGAGAGAAGAACGTCGCTTGCAGGCAACCAGGCGTTGTTGGATTGCTGTTTAAATTCAGTCACTTCAGGCAACACTGTTAGGGTCTGTTGATCGGCGATTTCGCTCACCCCTTTTTGACGCCCTTCGTAGTGAATTAGACCCGAAAACAGTGCGCCAGGAATCTCTAAAACCCCGCTTTTTTGCGGGTAGAGAGCATAAACCCATTCATAAACAGTGTAGTTTTTGCCGTTCATGCTCTTGCCATAAACCGATTGATCTTTTAAGGGTTCTGAGAGGGTTTGTCCGAAATCCGGCGGGCGAATACTGCCCGACACGCTGCCTAAAAAATAGAGACGCAAGGTGTAAATAACCTCTTCTTGTACTCTGACCTCGGATTTACTGAGGGATGACTCCAAAAAATAGGGGCCTAAATCATCTTTATCGGTTTTTTGAATCGGCACCACGGTAAGAGTTAAAGGTTGGCTTTTGGCGTTTTCAATTTGCAGCGACGGAATGATCAATTCACCGACCTGTTTCGCTAATATCTGCACGCGCCAGCGTGTGCGTGAGCTAAAACTGCCATTAATGTACTCAAGGTTATTGCTGCGTTGAGTGCCTAAAATATCAAATTGCGTTTCGATCGCACTTAAATCCAATGAGTTTGAGGTTTGGAAGTCGGTTTCAATGGCTAAACTCACCACATCGCCCAACTCGACGGTCTGTCTATCAGTGGTCACCGTCATGGTTTGCGCCCAGACTAATGTGGGCGCTAAAAGAACTGTTACGAAGAACAGGGGGTATAAAAATCGGCTGAATTGTGAGGTCATAGAGCATCCTTTAAACACAGATAAGGTAAGCAGAGTAAGCAGAGGTGAAATAAGCAGGCATAACGCTCTGTTTGCATCGGTTTAATCCCTTTTATGGCCGGGGTTGCGATTGGGATGCTTGACGCTGTTGTGATCAAAGTCATCACCGCTACCACTGTTTTTTCGACGGTTCGTTGGAAGGTTTTCTGGTGGGTCGTGTGGTTTGTTGCTGGTATTGATATTCAAATTTACGTTTTAAAAATAGGCCAGGTTCATCCGGAATCTGCTTTAACCAGTTACGAGTCGCTTGCTGTTCTTCTGAGGGCGTGCCGTCGTTCTCATGACGGTTATCGATTTTATCTTTTTGTTTAGTTTCAGCGGACGCAAATCCTTTTGGATCGGTCTGCTCGGCTTGCTCGGTTAAAGTAGAATCCGCCAGGCCTGGTAAGGCTTGTTCGTCAGTGATATCGCTGTCTGTGTCTGCCGTTCCTGAAGAAGCGCCGTCCGTTTCAGGCGGGGTGGCTTGTGAACCGTTTGGATGGCTCGCTTGTGCTGATTCTGCGGTGCTTTCAGTGTCTGTGGTATTGGTAGAATCTGCCGAGTTTGCTAAATCAGAGGCATCCACTTCCTCGGCACTCTCTTCTGGCTTTTTATTGGATTCATTCGTCCGTTTCGCCTCTGCGATGTCGGAGGTATCTGATAGGTCGGGGCGCTTTTCGGCGTCACTTTGGTTATCTTGACCAGCTTGTTGGTTATTGGCTGTGTTACCGGTTTGATCGCTGCTAGAACTTCCTTGAGGTTGTGTCGATTGTGAGGACTGTTGGTCGCTGTTTTGCTCTTGGTTTGCGGTTTGGTTGCTTGAAGAATCAGACGAGTCGTCCGATTCCGCCTGTTTTTGCTGCTGTAACAACTGCTCTATCAGCGCTAAGTTTTGAGACGCTTGAGTAAACCCCGGCTGTTTATCCAACGCGGTTTCATAAGCTTTTTTTGCTTCTTGCAACTGCCCCGATTTGGCCAGGGCATTGGCTTGGTTGTAAAAACCGTTGGCAGAGTCGTCTAGAGCAAACAGATCCGCTGCTTCGTTGTATCGGCCCAAACGATAGAGCGTGCTGGCGCGCCATTGTGGCGCTTCAAACAGGGCTTCGGCCGCTTGGTAGTTGTCGTTTGACCAGGCCTGGTAAGCTTGCTGGTCGGGGGATTGAAATACATCGGTAAAGTTAGGCAGGTCTGTGGCCGCCATGCTTGAGGTGGGGGCTAGAGTGCCAAGTCCGACTGCGCCCAAAAAGCTTAACGGCAGTAATAGAGTGAACGAAAGGCTCAGAATCCAGCCACGACGAAACAGTAGGGCAACCAGGGGTAAAAGCCACAACAGTAAAAAAGCGCCTTGGTCCAAAGCGTGAACAATATTGGTTTTGGCAAGACCTTCCGTACCTTTTGTAGGAATTTCGCCTTCTGCCTCTGTGGAGTTGTCTTGGTTTTTATCCTGGCTTTTATTGACACGGCTTACGGACGGCGGTGGGCGTAAAAAATCGACCGAATCATTGTTAATCTGTAAAGGCGTGACTCGAACACCCGTCAGCGACTCTAGCGATGCAAATCGCGCCGTAGGCAAGGAGGGGAGAATGATTTTGCCATTTTCGTCCTTAAGTAAACCATAGTTTGGGATTTGCACCACGCCGCCTGCTGCGGTGCCGACCGGCACAA
>CAZVPH010000211.1:0-3883 GCA_964628125.1 uncultured Thiosulfatimonas sp.
CTTCATTCAGTCGAGAGGAGCACGCCACCTCGTTCAGTCGGTCTCGATCTCGCCTATACAGCTACAAACACGCCATGTATTTGGTGAAAAGCTCAGGCAGGCCGTAGTGGCTCAAACCACGCAGGTGGATGAGCTGGTAAAAACGGTTGAGTTTGCTCGTCAGGCCTGGTTAGACAATCGCGTCAAAGTAAAAGCGCTGCAAGCTTTATTGGATAAATTGACCTTAAATGCCCAGGCCAAACTCGACAAACAAGAGCAGCAGATGTTGGACGAACTGGCAACGCAAGCGGTGATTTCTAAAAGAGGTAAATCTCATTTTTAACGTTGATGACTGGTATGCTTTTGGTATTAGGCATGCATATTGCTAGATCTGCCGTTAGATGAACGATCAGAATGAGGGTCTAATATGCTTGTCACAACACAATCAGCGCTTAATGAGCCGTCTGCACCCAGTATTTTAATGTCTCAAGTCGAGCTTAAAGCAGAAGAGGGTGTGCCCGGAGAAAGTGATTTTTCCAAATTATTCTCCCTAATGCGATTAGAGACGACCTCTGAAACGTCAACCCCCTTGCCGACTGCAGAAAGCGCAATCAAACGTTCTTCTGAAGACCAAACTCTGACTCCGTTGAGCGAGTCTAAAGGTGTGGCGTTCGCTGTGATGCAACAATTACAACAGTTGCGACAATCGCCTTCAGCTCTAGAGGGTGGAAACAACTCTAAGACACCAGAAGAGCTATCGAAATCCTTGAGCGCGGGTGACTCTTTGGACTCGTTGATTGCATTGAATGAGGGTCAGAAATCAGTGATGAATCCGTTGACGGACTTGCCCAAAAGCAGCGCCCTTGAGGTGAGTACTCTGGAATTAAAAGCCGACGCAGAAGTTTCTTCAACAACTCTGCCGACATCAAGCGATAAAAACACTGATAACGAATTGATTGCAACACTGAATAATGCAACGATGCCGAGTGATGGTTTGATTCAAGCCAGTAACTTATCTCAAGTTCCGGCCAGCGAATTGACGTCTAAAGAAATGCCAGAGAGCAATGTTTTAAACACAGTGTCGACTCCTGTTGCCGATTTAGAAGCAGATGTTAAAAGCCCTGGCATGACTCAAGGGCAAATGCAAACCAGTGAACCGATGATTAAAGATATTCAGGCCAGTGGAGCCCCAGGCGAAGCACCTGTTTCTGTTGCCGACTTGGAAGCGAGGGTTAAAAGCCTTGTAACAAGCGATAGTGTGGTTCAAGCGCCGGCCAATGAACTGTTGACTCAAAGCGCCCTGGACAAAGGGGTTTCAAGTGCAGCATCTGCCAGTGTGACCAGCTGGGGAACCCAGGTTAGCAGCGCTGCGGCAAACGCAACAAATGGCGATACTCCGATGACACCGCAATCCTCTCAAGCAGCCGGGCAAAGTGGCCAGGGCGGTAATGGTCAGCCTACTCAAGGGCAAGCAGGTCAACAGCAATCCATGATGTTTGCTGAGTTGATGCGAGGCGAGAAAGTACAGTCAAGAGAACAACAAGCGGTCGTGAAAGCGCTTGATGAATCGAATTCAAAAACAACGACCGATGGCAAAGAGTTACTGGGGGCAGATGTTGCCACTTCGGAAAGGAGGGGTGCGTTGCCTCTAGGATTGCAGGCGATTCCTCAACCTTTAAAGCACCCGCAGTGGAATCAGGCGCTAGGGCAGCGTGTGGTTTTTATGGCAACCAATAGTCTTCAGCAGGCGCAAATCACTCTGAATCCAGAAAAACTGGGGCATATTCAAGTGACGCTTCAATTGGATAAAGATCAGAAGATGAATGTGTCGCTGAACGCGCAGAATGGAACGACTCGTGAAGCGATTGAAAGCGCGATGCCAAAATTACGCGAGATGCTCGAGCAAGCTGGATTGACGCTTGGTTCAATGGATGTCGGTGATCAAAAGTCATTCGCAGATACACACAAAGACAAGCCTGCTCATGCAGGGATAGGGTCCAACGGATCAACGGAAGAGACTATGGAGAGCGAAGCTCAACTTTCAATCGTTAAAACATCAGATTATATTATCGATTATTATGCCTAGGGGTACTTGTATGACATTTTTAAACGCGCGAATTGCGTCGCTTGTTTTGGTTCTCAGTCCAATGCCAGTGTTAGCGGATTCTTTGATTATGGGGTTGCCTGCGCTTGGCTTCGTGACGCTTTCTGTGATTGTTACAGCGGTCATTGTAGGGGCTGTAATGTACATCCTTTGGTGCAATAAATCCGGTGTTTGCAAACAGGCAGAGTTGATCGACGAGATAAGTACGATTATTAAATCAGAAGATTTTGCGGCCACCATCCATTCTCAAAACAGTGATCCAAAGTTAGTTGCTGTTATTAATGCGCTGTTAGAAGCCGCCTCGAATAAAAGCGTGATGCAGATGATTGAGGCGTCACAGTTGGAGTCCAAAATCGTAGACTATGAATCGCAGGTGAAAGCGCTGAATGAGACCTTAGCAGCTTGCTATGCCCAGCAGCAAGAGGTCTGTTTGCCTCCTGTGCGTTTCGATAACTCTGAGTTAATCGGGCTGTCGAAGCAATTGTCTGGCGTGGTTGAACAGATGAATCGAAGCTCTGTTGAGATGACGGCGACTACTGGCAGTGTCATTACAGAAGTAGGTGGTTTAACAGACGATGTTTCACACGCGTCTGATGTTATTCGACGTCTTGAAAAAGACAGCAGTAATATCGGAACGGTTTTAATCTTAATTCGGGACATTGCAGAGCAGACCAACTTGCTGGCTTTAAACGCAGCAATTGAAGCAGCGCGTGCAGGAGAACATGGCCGTGGATTTGCGGTGGTAGCAGATGAAGTTCGTATTTTAGCCGGTAAAACTCAAAAAGCGACCACTGAGATTCAAACCATTATTGAAGAGCTTCAACAGCGTGCTCGAAACGCGGTGCAGGTGATGGAGAGCAGTCAAGATCGCGTAGGCTCAACTCAGACTCAGGCAGCCAGAGTAAACGTGTTATTAAATGGTATTGTCGAGAACCTTTCTGAGTTAAAATCTGCGCAGAGCAAGCTGTCCAGCGCGATTGAAGATAGTTAAATTCTTATTCATTAGAAAATATTGTAGAAGAGAGCGGTTTTGTACGAGTTGGAGAGTAATAAGAGTTGGCTGTGGATAGCGACCGCCGTGATGACTCCGTTAAACGATTGTTCAATCAATTTATGGTCTCGTAAAAAATTTAAGAAAATAGAGTGAGTTAGCAATGAAAGCAATTGTGGGTACATTGGTCGTTATAGGCACGCTGCTTGGGGGGTATCTACCACACGGCGGCTTTGCGATCCTGATTCAGCCACTGGAAGTTCTTATTATTTGTGGTGGTGCGATCGGTGCTTACATTATTGCCAACCCTGGCTGGGTAGTAAAAGCAGGCTTTACGAAAGGTCTTGGCTTGGCGAAGCCGTCACGGCACAATAAAGCATTGTATATGGAGGTTTTGGGACTCCTGTTTAAAATATTCAATAAAGCGCGTCGAGAAGGTTTAATGTCAATCGAAGCGGATGTCGACGCGCCGCAGGAGAGTGCGCTCTTTAACAGCGCGCCTTTAGTGGCAGCAGACCATCACGCCGTTGACTTCATTTGCGATTATCTACGCCTTATGATCAGTGGTGCGAGCAATCCTTATCAATTAGAAGATCTGATGATTCTTGAGTTGGATTTACACCACCATGAAGCGATGATGCCGAGCGCAGCCATTGCTAAAGTCTCTGAAGGTTTACCCGCGTTTGGTATTGTTGCTGCGGTTTTAGGGATTATTGTAACGATGGGCTATCTTGACGCCGGTCCGATGGAAATTGCTCACCACATGTCGGTTGCACTGGTGGGGACCTTTTTGGGTATTTTGTTTGCTT
>CAZVPH010000212.1:0-3879 GCA_964628125.1 uncultured Thiosulfatimonas sp.
AAAAGCTATAACATGCCCGGGTGGCGTGTTGGCTTTATGGTCGGCAATCCAAAGTTGGTCAACGCGCTTAAGCGCATGAAGTCTTATTTGGATTACGGGACCTTTACTCCAATTCAAGTTGCGGCCATTGCTGCGCTGGAAGGTCCGCAAGAGTGTGTGCAAGAGATTTGTGATATGTACAAACTTCGTCGTGATGTCCTCTGCGAAGGTTTAAATTCAATTGGTTGGCCAGTAGTGCCTCCAAAAGCGACAATGTTTCTTTGGGCGCCCATTCCAGAAGAGTATAAAGCGATGGGTTCGCTTGAGTTCTCAAAAAAGTTATTAGCCGAAGCGAGAGTTGCGGTATCACCAGGTATTGGATTTGGTGATTACGGTGATGATTATGTGCGATTCGGTCTTATTGAAAACGAACACCGCACCCGTCAGGCGGTACGCGGTATTCGAGACATGTTTAGAAAAGATGGCTTAATCAACTTAATCAATCAGGATTAAACAAATTATAATCAGCGACCGGCGAGCTAGGTCGCCCGTAGAATGTTAGGAATAGTGTAGATGAAAACAGTAAAAATCGGTTTATTAGGTTTTGGCACAGTAGGGGGGGGTACGGTTAATATCCTTAACACCACCTTGCCAGAAATTCAGCGCCGTTTAGGCCAGAGCATTGAAGTCGTTATGATTGCAATGCGTGATTTAAATCGCCCACGTACTGTTGACGTCACTGGAATTCAGCTAACAGATAACCCTTTAGAGGTGGTTAACCATCCAGATATAGAGATTGTGGTTGAGCTAATGGGGGGAACTGATCTCGCAAAACAGTTGATTGAAATCGCGATTAAAAATGGCAAGCACATTGTGACGGCAAACAAAGCGCTGATTGCTGAGCAGGGGAATAGCCTGTTTGCATTGGCCAAAAAACATAATGTTATTGTCAATTATGAAGCCGCCGTTGCTGGTGGGATTCCTGTTATTAAAGCAGTTCGTGAAGGGTTGGCGGCGAATCAAGTTGAGTGGATTGCTGGCATTATAAATGGCACAGGCAACTACATTTTGACTGAGATGAAGCAGCCCGGTGCGGATTTTGACCAAGTGCTTAAAACAGCGCAAGAACTAGGCTACGCAGAAGCGGATCCAACGTTTGATGTCGAGGGAATTGATGCCGCGCACAAATTGACGATTTTGGCTTCCATTGCGTTTGGCATTGAGTTGCAATTTGACAAGGTCTACACCGAAGGCATCAGTAAGATAACCGCCGACGACATTCGTTTTGCAGAGCAGCTGGGGTACGAAATTAAGCATCTAGGCATGGCAAGCCGACAAGAAAATGGCTACTCCTTGCGGGTTCACCCTGCCATGGTGCCAAAAACAGTTCTAATTGCCAATGTGAGTGGGGTTATGAACGCCGTTATGGCCTATGGCAATCATGTAGGCCCAACCATGTATTATGGCCCTGGTGCTGGAGCCGGACCGACGGCAAGTTCGGTGGTTGCGGATATCATTGATGTGATTCGTTGGAAAAACCAGCCAGAAGCCGATCGAGTTCCTGCTTTAGGTTTTGCATCAGATCACCTCACTTCTGCGCCTGTGTTGCCGATTGAAGAGATTGAGAGCAGTTATTACATTCGCTGTTTTGTTGAAGACCATACTGGAGTTTTAGTAAAAATCACGACGATTTTAGCAGAGTTTAACATCAATATTGAGCACCTCTATCAAGAGCCTTCAACCCAAAAACCCAGCGATGCAACCTTGGTGATTATCACTAATACAGTCAGAGAGTCAGAGCTAAACTTAGCTCTAAACGCTTTATTTGAGTTAAAAGAGATCGTCGATGAGATTATGCGCATCCGTATCGAAACCCTTGGAAGCTAATCTTATCGCTTAGTTTTATGCTGCGTTGCGAGCTGATGAGTATGAGTCAATGCACGACAATAAAGATTTCACTCAAGCACAAGCCCGCGCAATCAGCATGCTTAAGAACTGAATGAATCTTGAACGCTCAAAATCGTTAAAAGAAAAAAAGTCGGGCTTGCTCGACTTTTTTATCATAAGAAGGTCGCCATTGAAGCGTTCTGTAAAAAAACAAAGAGGGTGTGGTCATTTCAATGAGTAAGCAAACATCCAACAAAGTCGACAAAAAAGCCGAAAAGAGCCCATCGCCGGAGACGCGTTTACCCGTGGTGATTCTCTGGGTGCCCGATTTACTCAACGCTTTTAGAGTAAAAGAAGCGAGTGAGGCTTTGCAGTCGTTAAAGTTGCCCGCGTTGCAAACGCTTTTGGCCAAAGCCGATCGTTTTCCACTCAAACGTCAAGACGAGGATGAGCAAGCGAGTTACCTGTTTCACCAACCCAAAAACTTGCCTAAAGCTGCGGTTATGGCCTCGGTGGAGATTAAAGAGTACGATGACTCACTTTTTTGGTTGCGGGTAGATCCAGTGCAGATGATCGCCGATCGAGACTCTTTGGTGCTGATACCCGCGACGGACATAGGCATAACTGAAAAGGAATCCAAGGCGTTGCTGAACGTGTTTAATGAACACTTTTCGCAAGATCAGGTTGAGTTGGAATACGCCAGTGCAACGGCTTGGTATTTAAAAATCAAACAGCCGGTCGATATTCAGACGCACTCACTGGCCTCGGTCGCCTACCAACCGGTTAATGAACGCTACCCATCTGGCAACGCGGCCAGCTACTGGCGACAGTTGCTTAATGAAACGCAAATGCTGTTTTATGCCGCGCCGGTAAATGAGCGCCGGAGAGAGCAGGGCATTCCTGAAATCAACAGTGTTTGGATGTGGGGAGAGGGACGTTTAAACCCTTCCGTCATCGTAACGCGTGAAGCCGCCACGGTCTGGTCAGAAAATAACTATTTAATGGGGTTGGCTAAGATCGCGAAGGCAGGTCAAAAGCCTTCGCCGATAAACTACCAGGCCTGGTGGGATGCGTTGCAGGCAATGTCTGCAACCGCGTCCGTGGACGACACATCGAAAAGCCTAAACGCGCAGCACCACCTAATCCGTTTGGATACGGTAAGTGACTCTTTGCCGTCCATGCAACAATCCGACTGGCTTGCAGCCTTGGAGGCTTTAGAACAACAGTGGTTGGTGCCTTTAGAGCACGCGCTTAAGAAAAAAGAGCTTGGTTCTGTGTTGCTCGATTTTGGAGGCGGTTACCGCTATCATCTGAAACCTGCACATCTAAGACGATTTTGGCGATTCAAGAAATCGTTAATTTGCCTCTCTGAACCAGAGACTTAACACAGCAATTTAATCCAATATTTTAACTTCATGCGTTCAGACAGAAGAGGTCATTCAAGTCACTCCTTCGAAAATGACGCATAAAGAGAGTGGCAGTTTGAGCACGGTTGCTTCTAGTGCGACTTCTACCTACAGACAGATAAACTTCTGTATAATTTGCAGATTATTTAAAAACAGTTCCTACTAATTACTCTTTAAACAAGACAGGTTCACCATGAATTTTATTGAAACGCGCGGCAATGATGGCCAAAGACCCACTTCGATTACATTTTCGCAAGCCATTTTAAGCCCGATGTCCTCGTTCGGCGGGGTCTATTCTCCCGAGTCTTTGCCCCAGTTTGACCAGGACTTTTTTGCACGTCATGTTCAGTCTAGTTACAAGGTGCTGGCAAAAGAGGTGTTGGCGCTGTTTGAGGTCGACATTGCCGAGTCGGTGATTGATGATGCACTCAGTCTTTATGACCAATTTGACGACCCAAACAATCCCGTTCCGGTCGTAAAGGTCTATGAAGACTTATACGTCAGCGAACTGTATCACGGCCCTACGCGTGCTTTTAAAGACATGGCGTTGCAGCCCTTTGGCAAAGTATTGTCTGCCGTGGCTCAAGCGCGCAATGAGAAATATCTC
>CAZVPH010000213.1:0-3854 GCA_964628125.1 uncultured Thiosulfatimonas sp.
TTTCCTGGTTTTGGATAAGCCACCGCCAACCTATTGCAAACTTCAAACCGAAAAACTGATTTTCGACGTTTACATCAAACTGACTACGTTGGTAACAAGGTAATTTATGTTTTTGCGCCAGATCTTGAATTTCTTTGAACCCATCGGATTGCACCGCATTGTCTTGCTCACTCACAACGTAAGCAACCGCTGAAGCACCGAACTTTTCAATAAAGCTTTTTAAAACAAACAAACCTTTTGAATTCATCACGTAAAAAGCGATTTTTTGGATAACCATATTAGTTTTCACCTTCTAAATAAGCGCGCTCTAATTCAAGTAAATCTTTTTTGCGGTCTTTGATTTTTTTAGCTGGGTTTCCTAAATAAATTGACCATGCCTCTGTTGATTTTCTTATTAATGACATAGCACCAACCGACGTACCTTCACTCAAATGAACTCCTGGCATAATGATAGAGCCTGCACCGACGATCGAGTGTCGTTCAATTGAAACCGTTTTCTTAGTTTCTTTTTTGTACTCAGCAGGAACAGTGGGATTAGTCATTGTCAAACCAGAATAATCATCCGATTGTGTAAAAACTTGTACTTGATATGCAAGTCCTGAAAAGTCACCAAGCGTTATACCTTCTTCACCACCTGCAACTAAACAATATGGGGCCACATGTACATTCCGTCCGATTTTTACCTTACCGGAAACCACACAAAAATCATCGATTCGAGAATAATCACCAATTTCAATTTGGTCGGCATTATAAATACTGGCACGATCACTAATCCTCACGTTCTTACCTAGTGACTTAAACCCCATTTCTTTTAGCTGATTATCTGTTAAATAGGCCATTTAATGATTATCCCCCACAATGGTTAAAACAAAGAAGGTTTAAGTTTTTACTAAATCCGCCAAATACTGCCCATAGCTGTTTTTGTTAAGGGCTTTGGCGGTTTCTAACACTTGTTGGTCACTCAACCAACCGTTACGCCATGAGATCTCTTCTAAACACGCTATTTTATAACCTTGGCGTTTTTCAATGGTTTCGACAAACATGGCGGCTTCTAATAGGCTTTCGTGCGTGCCGGTGTCTAGCCAAGCAAAGCCACGGCCGAGTAGCTCTACATTTAAATCACCGCGCTCCATATACATTTGGTTGATGGTGGTGATTTCAAGCTCGCCACGGTGCGAGGGTTTGACTTGTTTGGCGATATCGATGACGTCGTTGTCGTAAAAATAAAGGCCAGTGACTGCAAAGTTCGATTTAGGCTTTTCGGGCTTCTCTTCAATACTGATCGCTTTTTGATTTTCGTCAAACGCGACCACTCCAAAACGCTCTGGGTCTTTAACTTGATAACCAAACACCGTCGCACCGCTTTTACGACTGGCGGCACGCTTGAGGATTGGGCTAAACCCTTGCCCCCAAAAGATGTTGTCGCCTAGCGCCAAACAGACGTTGGCGTCACCAATAAACTCTTCACCAATAATAAAGGCCTGCGCTAAACCATCAGGACTAGGCTGAACAGCGTAAGTTAAATTAACGCCAAAGTCTTTACCATCGCCTAACATGCGGATAAATCCGTCTTGATCTTCTGGTGTCGTGATAATGAGAATATCCTGAATACCCGCCAACATTAAAACTGACAGCGGATAGTAGACCATTGGCTTGTCATACACAGGCAATAGCTGTTTTGATACTCCGCGAGTAATTGGGTACAGTCGTGTGCCGCTACCGCCTGCGAGGATGATGCCTTTGGTGTTGTGCAATGTTGAATTGTTAATGTTTAATGTTGAATATTCCATCTTAGCTCTTTGTTTGTGAGGTTTTTACGATGCTGGTGAGCAGCTTGGCTAACTCGGTAATTTCGTCTAAAAGTGCTTTAACATGCTGCTCTTTTATGTCCAGATAGTCTGTTTCGATCAGTAGCTTAATCCAATATTGTGTTTCACGCGCTTCTTTACTGGCGATGCTCATCTTTGCAATAAAGTCAGGCTTTGTTTGCGCGGCTTGGGCTTCGTTAACATTGGCACCAATCGAAGTACCTGAGCGGAGTAGTTGTTTAGAAAGCACGTATTCCTTATGTTCTTTAACTAGGTGTTTGTATAGGTTGACTATACGAACAGAGAATTGAAAGCTCTTTTCTACGATTGGGTTCTGTCTTTCCATGTACATCACCGATTTTCATTAAAAATTTAACATTCACAATTAAGCATTAACCAGCGCCTAAGCGTTCGCGCTGATAGCTGCCGTCTTGCACTCGTTGACACCAGGCTTGGTTGTTTAAATACCATTGCACGGTTTTTTTGATGCCGCTTTCAAAGGTTTCTAAAGGCGTCCAGCCGAGTTCTTTTTCGATTTTACTGGCGTCGATGGCGTAGCGCATATCGTGGCCAGGCCTATCACTGACGTGAATGATTAATGATGAATGTTTAATGTTTAATGGATGTCCACGATCAGACATTGGGGCTAGATCATCTAGAATTGCGCAAATTGTTTGAACTACTTCTAGGTTTGTTTTTTCGTTGTGGCCGCCGATGTTGTAGGTTTCGCCTATTTTGCCTTGGGTGGCGACGATCACTAGGGCGCGGGCGTGGTCTTCTACGTAAAGCCAGTCGCGGATTTGATTGCCTTTGCCGTAGATGGGCAATGGTTTGCCTTCGAGTGCGTTAAGGATCACCAGCGGGATTAACTTTTCGGGGAAATGAAATGGCCCGTAGTTATTGGAACAGTTGGTAATCAAGGTTGGCAAGCCATAGGTACGTTGCCAGGCTCTGACTAAATGATCGCTGCCTGCCTTACTCGCAGAATAAGGTGAACTTGGGGCGTAGGCCGTTGTTTCTGTGAACAACGGCAATTGTGAATGTTGAATTTTTGATGTTGAATGGTCTGCATTTAATTCGTCATTCACCACTAAGCATTCAACATTATCACCATCCGGGTGCGGTAGGTCGCCATACACTTCATCGGTACTGATGTGGTGGAAACGGAAGTTGGCTTTTTTGTCGGCTTCTAACTGCGTCCAGTAGGCGCGGGCTTGCTCAAGCAAATTGAATGTGCCGACGATATTGGTTTGGATAAACTCACCAGGCCCGTCAATGGATCGATCGACGTGTGACTCTGCCGCCAGGTGCATGACAATGTCAGGTTGGTGTTGGTTAAATACTCGCTTTAACTCAACCGCATCGCAAATATCCACCTGTTCAAACGCATATCTTGGGTTGTCACTGATGCTTTTTAACGACTCTAAATTTCCGGCATAGGTGAGTTTGTCAAGATTGATGACATTGTGCGCGGTGTCATTAATAAGATGACGCACCACCGCAGAGCCGATAAAACCTGCACCGCCGGTGATTAGAATGTTTAATGGTGAATGCTTAATGTTTAATGACATGACGGTTTTGGTTCTTTATTTTAATGTATAGGGCTGTATTTAGCACTGCTGTGCAATAAGGATCTATTTTACAGACCCTATTTGTGCCGTAAGACAATACACAATTTATTCTACCGTAACAGATTTTGCTAAATTTCTAGGCTGATCGACATCGGTGCCTTTAATCAGGGCGACGTGATAGCTTAATAGCTGTAACGGAATGTTAAAGGTGATCGGCGCGGTGATGCGTCCGACATTGGTGGTGGTTTTAAAGACGGTAAACCCTGGCTCGGAGCTGACGTTGGATTTTTCATCTTCAAAAACAATCATCTGTCCGCCGCGGGCATTGACTTCTTGTAGGTTGGATTTGAGTTTCTCCAATAAGTCGTCGTGCGGTGCAATGGCGCTGACCGGCATGTTTTCGTCAATCAACGCTAAAGGGCAGTGCTTAAGTTCGCCGGCTGGGTAGGCTTCGGCGTGAATATACCTGATCTCT
>CAZVPH010000214.1:0-3848 GCA_964628125.1 uncultured Thiosulfatimonas sp.
TTCCAGACATCATTCCCAGGCCAATCGACGCATTGTAAACAGAGAACCATAAATCGAGCAGGCTAAATAAAAGATAAAAAATTAGGTAAAAAAGGCTGTACATCCAATATTGCTGACGCGTCGCTCTGCCAGAAAAAACCGCGTATTTAGTTAAGGCGTCCATAAAATGGTGCATAAAAAATCTCCTTAATGAGTTTTAGATAGGGCGAGTCGCCGTTAAGGCTTTCAGGTTTTATGTTTGAGGGCGGTATTTACAATATAAATAGTTTAAGGATTTTATACTACAGTTGTTTGTTTTGTGAAGAGTACACCAACCATATGTCTTGGGCGAAGGCCTGCCAAATATCAGAAAAGCTCCGGGGCGATTACACGGCCTAACCTACCCCCTTAGCACTGTTTAACACTGCTTAAAACTGCTTAACGGGTTATTTAAGGGCTTGTTGAATCGCGTTTATCATGCCATCCGTTAGTTGTTGTAGCTGCTGCTGCGGAATGTTAAATGCGGGCATGGTATAAATCAGCTTACCAAAGGGTCTTAGCCAAATACCATTTTCTATGCCAAACGCCTGAATCGTTGGGCCAAGGTCCTCACGCTCAAGTTCAATCACGCCAATGGCACCCAGAACGCGCGCGTCCGCTACACCTTTTAAAGTTGCCAGTGGCAGGAGCGCGACTTGCAGGTGTTGTTCGATTCGTAGAATGTTCTCTTGCCAGGGTGAGTTTAGCAGCAGCTCAATGCTGGCATTAGCGGTCGCGCAGGCTAAAGGATTGGCCATAAAAGTAGGGCCGTGCATAAGCAAGCCTGGATTTCCCTGGCCAATGGTGTCGCTGATGCATTGGGTGCACAGCGTCGCTGCTAAGGTCATATAGCCGCCGGTTAGTGCCTTGCCAACGCACAATATATCGGGTGAAATATCTGCCCACTCGCAAGCGAAGAGTTTGCCTGTGCGCCCAAAACCAGTAGCAATCTCGTCAATTATTAACAGTACGTCGTACTGTGTGCAAAGTGATTTAACCTGTTTTAGATAGTCTGGTCTATAAAATCGCATACCCCCCGCACCTTGAACAACTGGCTCTAACGTGACGGCGGCAATGGATGCATGGTGGGTTTTCAGCAACTGTTCAAGTGCATGGATGTCGGTGTTATCTGAGTGGAGGTTAAAGCCACTTTGCGGTGCTGGAGCGAAAAGGTGCTGGTTTAAAGTGTGCGCAAAAATATGGTGCATACCGTTGTCTGGATCGCAGACAGCCATCGTGGCAAAGGTGTCGCCGTGATATCCATTTTTAACCGTTAACAGTCGGTTTTTTTCAGATTGGTTTCGGCTGATCCAAAATTGCAAGGCCATTTTTATCGCCACTTCCATCGCGACTGAGCCAGAGTCCGAAAAAAACACTTTGACCAGGCCTGGTGGTGTAATCTCAATCAGTTTTTTGGCCAACTCAATCGCAGGTTGATGAGTTAAGCCACCAAACATAATGTGCGGCATGGTTTCTATTTGTGCGTGCATTGCCTGCTTAATAACTGGGTGATTGTAGCCGTGAATGGTTGCCCACCAAGAGGACATGCCATCAACCACTTCCTGGCCATCGGCAAGAGTAATGAGAGAGCCTTCTGTTTTAACAACACCAATCGCAGGAGTTGGGTTTGGAGTTTTGGCATAAGGGTGCCAAATGTGCTCTTGATCAAAAGCGAGCAGTGTGGTCCATTCATCTAAGCAGAGAGTTGTGATAGCGGATGAGTTCATGAGTATCAGGGGTGTCTTTTTTAGGCGGTTTAGGGGGTTATCCCAGTGTTTATAGAGATAAAGTTTTGGGCTTTTAACCCTGGTTACACAAAACAAGTATCTTACCAGGCCTGGTCGGTTTAGAGTGGCAGAAGGCAAGCAAGATTCTTGGATGGCGTGCTTTGTTAAGTAGCAAGTTTAAATAATGAATAATATAGTGATTGTATGCAAATAATAAGGTTTCAGGGTGTTTAAGGCAGGGTTTTAAGCAATGACAGCAATCATTTAAAATTCATTTTTATGGCAGAAAATTTGATTATCTGGCTGTTAACAGGTTGTTGGCAGCCGATTGACAAGACTTTCACAGCTCAATTGAGCTATAAGAGTGAATTAATCGCTTGTATTCGAAATAAAGCTTGCTAGAATACGCCCATAGTTTTTGGGATGGTTTTGACTAAAAAAATCGCCAGTTGTAATGGTTGTGCAACGTTGGGTGTTGAGGTTGTCCAGAAAACTTTTACAGTTTTATAAAATAAAATGTAAATTTTTGTTGACAGTTTGTAAAACATCTATAGAATACGCACACACAATTTGGAGGGTTTCCCGAGTGGCTAAAGGGGGCAGACTGTAAATCTGCTGGCTACGCCTTCGGAGGTTCGAATCCTCCACCCTCCACCATATTGCGGGTATCGTATATTGGCTATTACCTCGGCCTTCCAAGCCGGTGAGAGGAGTTCGATTCTCCTTACCCGCTCCATATTTCAAAGGCTCTCTTTGTTAGTTTGTTAATTCAGATTGATGAAGTGAGCCTTTTTGATTTGCTCTTATAGCTCAGTCGGTAGAGCGCATCCATGGTAAGGATGAGGTCATCGGTTCGATTCCGATTAAGAGCTCCATATTCTAGTTATTAAACTTGCACCGAGCTGCATTGACAGTCGCTGCTACTATAGGGGATTACATCATGGGAAAAGCTAAGTTTTCACGCGACAAGCTTCACGTAAACGTTGGTACTATCGGTCACGTCGACCACGGTAAGACAACTCTTACAGCAGCGCTGACAATCGTTCAAGGTCGCAAGTTCGGTGGCGATGTTAAAGAGTTTGCATCAATCGATAACGCACCGGAAGAGAGAGAGCGTGGTATTACTATCTCAACGTCACACGTTGAGTATGAGTCAGAGACGCGTCACTATGCACACGTAGACTGTCCAGGTCACGCCGACTATGTTAAAAACATGATCACGGGTGCTGCTCAGATGGACGGAGCGATCCTAGTCTGTTCAGCAGCAGATGGCCCAATGCCACAGACACGTGAGCACATTCTTCTTTCACGTCAGGTTGGTGTTCCATACATCGTTGTTTTCCTAAACAAAGCTGACATGGTTGATGACGAAGAGTTGTTAGAGCTAGTCGAAATGGAAGTTCGTGAACTTCTAGATATGTATGATTTCCCGGGTGATGATACTCCTGTGATCATCGGTTCAGCAACGCTTGCGATCGCTGACGATCAGTCTGATATTGGTTCTCCAGCGGTTGCACGTCTTGTTGAGGCGTTGGATACTTATATTCCTGATCCAGTTCGCGACACAGATAAGCCATTCCTTATGCCAGTAGAAGATATTTTCTCGATCCAAGGTCGTGGAACTGTTGCAACGGGTCGTATTGAGTCAGGTATTGTTAAAGTTGGTGAAGTCATTCAGATCATCGGTATTCGCCCAACGATTGAGACAACCGTTACAGGTGTTGAGATGTTCCGTAAACTACTTGATCAAGGTCAAGCAGGTGACAACGTCGGTATTCTACTGCGCGGTACTAAGCGCGAAGAGATCGAGCGTGGGCAAGTATTGGCACATAAAGGCACGATTCAACCACACTCAAAATTTGAAGCAGAGATTTATGTTCTGTCAAAAGATGAGGGTGGACGTCACACGCCATTCTTCCAGGGTTACCGTCCACAGTTTTACTTCCGTACCACGGATGTAACCGGTGCATGTACTCTTCCAGAAGGTGTTGAGATGGTTATGCCAGGCGACAACGTTCAAATGACGGTAGAGCTAATCAACCCAATCGCCATGAATAACGGACTTCGTTTCGCTATTCGTGAAGGTGGGCGTACGGTTGGTGC
>CAZVPH010000215.1:0-3839 GCA_964628125.1 uncultured Thiosulfatimonas sp.
CGGCGGACGGATTGCATTGGGAAGCGTGGGTCAAGCCGTTTTTTCCCGACGCGCGCATTTACAGCAATGAAAGCTCGCTGGTTTCTGATGGTCAAACACTGCGCTGTTTAACATGGCGCGACGCAGTCGGTGGCGCACAGGCTATTTTGGGGTGCGCCATCGATACGCTTAAAGTATGGCAGTGGAAAACCCTGCCTTTAGCCATCGGTGGACCGAAGTTATTGCGACTGTCTAATGACGAATGGGTCATGGCCGTTCGACGAATCCACACCAAACGCGGCACCGCCAAAACCCAAGTTTATAAACTGAATCCACACACTGCACAGGTTAAATTGTGGCGAAGCCTGCCCAGCGAAGGCGATTGCAGTTACCCAGGCCTGGTTGAAAAAGAGGGCGCTCTTTACGTAAGTTATTACAGCTCGCATTTAAAAGACGAAACGGCCATATTTTTAGCGGTGATTCCGCTCATCGCCAAAAAACGCAGCAGGAGGTTTGAATGAAAGTGTGTGTGATTCCAGCTCGAGGGGGCAGCAAGCGTATTCCGCGTAAAAACATCAAACACTTTTGTGGGCAGCCAATCATCGCTTACCCTATTCAGGCGGCTCTGGCGTCGGGTTTATTTGATCACGTTGTGGTCTCTACTGACGACGATGAAATTGCCAAGATTGCACTGCAGTACGGTGCTGCCGTGCCGTTTAAACGTCCTATAGGGTTAGCCGATGACTACACTGCCACGGCCCCGGTTTTATTGCATGCTTTGGAGTGGTTTGAGCACCAAGCGCTGAACGTCGCCGAGATTATCTGCCTCTATCCAACGACCCCATTTTTAACCGCACAACTGCTGCAAACCGCTTACCAAACCTGGAAAGAGAGCCGTGCGGAATATTGTTTTTCGGTGAGTGAATATCCATCGGCACCCCAAAGAGCAATGTTGCGCGACCCTCAAGGGAAAATGTCGAGTTTATACCCTCAGTTTGATTTAATCCGTACTCAAGATTTAATGCCCACATTTTTTGACGTTGGGCAGTTTTATTTTTGCGAGGCCGTCTCGTTTAAAACCGATCCTAATTTGCACTCACCGAAAGCGCTGGGCTATGAACTGCCCAAATTGTTAGCGATTGACATTGATACACCAGATGACTGGCGATTGGCAGAGTTAATCTATCAAGCTCAAGCCATGGCGAACCTATCAACAAATGAGCCAGTAAGCCAGCCAGTAAACGAGTCGGCACTGTAAAATGCGCGTTTTGATTCGTGTGGATGCGTCCTTAGATATTGGCACCGGCCATGTTATGCGCTGCTTGACTTTAGCGCAGGCATTAAAGGCGCAAGGTGCGCAGGTGAGCTTTATGTGCAGAGCACATCTTGGGCATTTAATTCCCATGATTCAGCAGCAAGGCTTTGAAGTGTTTGAGTTGCCGTTGTTGAGCGAACCACCGCTTAGTCAGAATAAGCTGGCGCACAATGAATTATCACACTCTGCTTGGTTGGGGGCGACGCAAGCCGAAGACGTTCAAGCTTGCGAGCCAGCTTTGCAGAGTTTGCAACCCGACTGGCTAGTGGTGGACCATTATGCACTTGACCAGGCCTGGTCAAATGCACTTAAACCTTATTTTTATAAACTCATGGTGATTGACGATTTAGGCGATCGAGTGCATTCCTGTGACCTGTTATTGGACCAAAATTACGGCAGCCAGCTGAACAAGTATGCGGACAAGGTGCCCGCACACGCGCTGGTTATGACTGGAGCCGATTACGCCTTGTTGCGTGCAGAGTTTGCACAAGCACGTGCTTCGAGTTTGGCGCGTCGTACATCACCGAAGCTGCAGCACATATTGGTTAGCATGGGCGGGGTGGATGCCGAGAATGTGACCGGACAATTGCTCACTCAGTTGACCAACAGCCGCTTGAATAAAAAGGTGCGCATTACGGTGGTGATGGGGGCGCAAGCGCCACACTTAAAAGCGGTACAAAAACAGGCTAAACAACTGCCTTATGTCACACAAGTTTGTGTCGCCGTAGATCGGATGGCGGCGCTTATGACGCAAGCCGATTTAGCGATTGGCGCGGCGGGTGCAACCACTTGGGAGCGGTGTTGTTTAGGCCTGCCAACTGTGCAACGAGTGATTGCCGCCAACCAAGTTGCCAGTGCAACGGCTCTTAGCAAAGCCGGAGCGGTCAAATTGCTGGCGCAGATAAGCGACTTACCAGGCCTGGTCGAAACCGCTGAACTCTGGATGAGCGAGGTCAGTCAGCAATCGGCCAAGCTGTGTGATGGGCTCGGGGTTGAAGCCGTATGGAGCGCGATGCAAGTGGCTATGCCTGCAACGAACAGTGTGGCGTCAGTGCATAACGCGCAAGGCACTTTACTAAACTACATTGACTTAACAGCGACGGAAAGCCAGTTTGTTTTATTGATGCGCAATCACGTGAATGTTAAGCGCTGGATGCGACACTCACAGGCTATTTTGGCCAGCGAGCATGAGGCGTTTATGCAAACCCTAAAACAGCAAGCTCTAAAGCAAAAGTCTAGGCAAACGTCTCCACAGAAGGCGTGCGCCAATCATCCATATTATTTTTTGGTCAAACATCAAGAGCAGATCGTAGGTACGGTGAATTTAACGCAAATTAACACAGCTCAAAGCACGGCCGAACTTGGTTTGTACACCAACCCCTTTAGCCTTTTAAAAGGTCAAGGGCAATGTGTTCTTCAAGCCGGTTTGGACTATGCGTTTTCGGTGCTTAAGCTGAGTCAGGTATGTTTAGAAGTGATGGAAGAGAATGTACGCGCGTTAAAGCTGTATGAACGTTTGGGCTTTCGTGTCGTGAACCGCTCAGAAGGTCAGCCCGAAGCGGTTATTCACATGCAAAAAACCAACCCTTTTTTGAGTCAATGAGGTGCTATGAGCTCTGATAAATCGATCAACAATGTCAACTCTTTAATAGGCTTTCAGCAATGTCTGACGTTGAATAACCAAAAAATAGGCGTGGAATATCCACCTTATGTGATCGCCGAAATGTCCGCCAATCACAACGGCAACATCGAGAATGCTTATAAAATTATCGAGATGGCCAAGCATGCCGGAGCGGATGCGGTTAAGTTACAAACCTATCGTCCCGACACCATTACCTTGGACATGCGCACGCCTGAATTTATGATAGAGGGCGGGCTTTGGGGCGGACAAAGTTTGTATGAGTTGTATCAAGGCGCTTATATGCCTTGGGAGTGGCACCAGCCGCTGTTTGAGTACGCCCGGAAACTAGGCATTACAATTTTCAGCTCGCCGTTTGACACCACCGCGGTCGATCTGTTGGAGGCGTTAAACGCGCCCGCCTACAAAATAGCCAGTTTTGAAGCCATTGATTTACCGTTAATTAAGTATGTCGCACAAACTGGAAAACCGATGATTATTTCAACGGGTATGGCGAATATTGATGAAATTAACGAGGCCATTGAAACCGCTCGACAAGGCGGCTGCAAAGAGTTGGCGATCTTACACTGTGTCAGTGGTTATCCTGCCCCCGCGGCAGAGTATAACTTACGTACTTTGATCGATATGCAAACCCGTTTTGGCGTGCCCGTTGGGTTATCAGATCACACCTTAGACAACACCACCGCCATTACCAGTGTTGCTTTAGGTGCGTGTATTATTGAAAAACACGTGACCTTAGACCGCAAAGCCGGCGGGCCAGACGACATTTTTTCGTTGGAAGCCGTAGAATTAACCGCTTTATGCCGTGACGCAAAAACGGCTTGGCAGGGGGTGGGAAAAGACGATGACAGCTGCAACGCTAGCGAAGGGGCGAATGTTAAATTTAGACGTTCGTTGTATTTTGTA
>CAZVPH010000216.1:0-3835 GCA_964628125.1 uncultured Thiosulfatimonas sp.
AAACACTTAATTAAATTATACACACGCTTAGGATCTTTTTATGAAGCTTTTAAAATCGCTGCTCACTCTGCTTTTAGGCGCGTTGCTGACCTTGGTGTTGGTCACACAGTTTCCTGGCGTTTTAGAGTGGGCCGGTTCTTCTAACCCCTCTGAACAGACGACAGAAGTCTTAGAGAAAGATGCTTTACAGACAAACATGTCGCCAGCCATTGCATTGTCGGCGGAGGCAGAGGTGGACGCTGACGCTTTAAGCGCAAATCGTGGTGCCATGCAGCTGCAAACAGATCAGGATGAAGAACAGCAAGCAGGACAGCAAAAAGTAAGCGCCAACAGTTCGTCGAGCGAGCCGGTGTTGCCTGCCCGTGTAGGGTTTGACGAGTCTGCGTATGTGTTGATTCGCGACGATGAAAAATCCTTGACGATCAACGCGACCAATGTGGATGAGATTCGAGTACGAATCTACCGAATTGGCGAGCGTGGTTTGACTGAAAATATGTCGACCAACGCTTTATTGGACTCTGTGATGGGTGGGTATCAGTTGTCACGTTTGGTCTCAAACAGTGTAACCGAAGTGTGGCGTGGCCAAGTCTCGGGCAATTCGCAAACGGATACCGCGCAAGATGTGGCCTTACCGATTAACGCTGTGCTGCAAAGCGACCAAAAAGGACTTTTTTTGGTGGTGGCGGAAAACGCTGAAGCACAAGGTTTTAAAGCGCTCGACACCGACCAAGAGCTTTATAAAGCAACCTTTGCCACTCAATGGGTCAATTACACCAACTTAAGCTTAACCACTTACAGCACTCAAAATGGACTCTATGTTGGGGTGCGCTCTTACGCGACGGGTCAATCAGTCGACGGCGTGAGTGTGTCGTTGGTCGCTAAAAACAATGAAATTCTCGAGGTGAAAACAACCGAACAGCACACCTTAACCAAGTTTTCAAAAGCCAGGGTCAGTGGTCGGGACGCTAATCAGCCTAGAGCGATTTTTGCGCAAGACGCCAAAGGGGATTTTGCGTTTCTTGATTTAACCAAACCAGCAATGGACCTCTCCAGTTTTGACGCCACCGGTGGCGCGGCTTTAAAGCGTGAAAATCTTTATTTTTATACCGATCGTGGGGTGTACCGACCCGGTGAAGAGGTGCGTATTTCAGGCTTAATGCGCGATAAAATCGGCCAAGCTTTGCGCGCACAGGGGGTGACGCTTTCGATCATTACGCCCAAAGGCATTGAGCATCAACGTATGGCACTGACGAGTGATTCAGTCGGTCAGTTACAGGCCAACGTGACGTTGCCACGCAGTGCGATTCGTGGCCCTTGGCGCTTAAAAGCCGTGTCTGACAATGATTCAAATATTGTGTTTAATGCGAATTTTGAAGTGCAGGATTTTGTACCAGAGTTGATTGAGGTCGAGCTTGCAGACGATGTGACCAGGTTAGGTGTCACCCAATTAAACGCCACTGTGAGCTCTAGTTTTTTATATGGCGCACCGGCGTCAGAATTGAATTACCAAGCAGAGTTGCAGTTTCGGACAACGCGCTCGCCGTTTCCTGCATTCCCCAACCATCTGTTTGGCGCCGAAAATAACCACCGAGGAGGCAAAATTGTTGAACTGGCGCAGGGCGTTTTAGACGCTAAAGGTCAAGCGATGGTGGAAGCTTCGTTACTGGAGAGTTTGGGCGAACAAGTGACGGATGCTTACTTGTATGACGCCACTTTACAGGTGGCGGTACAAGAGACTGGCGGTCGTTTTAAACCAGCCTCTAGTCGCTACTTTGTGGACAAAGCCGACCGTTATATTGGCATTAAACCCAGCTTTAAAGGCGGTGAAATTGACTCGGAAACACGGGCCAATTTTGAGGTGCTTGCGGTTGACGGAGATGGCAAACTACGGGCAGAAACGCTGAACTGGCAGTTACAAAAAGTCAATCATTTTTACGACTGGTATAAAAACGCCAGCCATCGCTGGGAGTATCGTTACGAGACCGAGTACCTTACGGTTCAGACAGGCCTGGTCAATTTCACCGAGGTGGGCTCTCAAGCGCAGATTCAAACCGATGCTCTGCCGTGGGGGCGCTACCGTTTGGTGGTGACTGGCAATACGGAGGGTAAAGACACTGTGGTGGCCTCGGAATACAGTTTTTATTCGGGCTATGTTTGGGAGACAAGCGTAGGCTCTGAAAATCCGTCACGGATTGAACTTTACACCGATAAAAAACAGTACGCAATCGACGATAAAATGACCGTCCATTTTGAATCGCTGTTTGACGGCGTTGCCCAGATTGTCGTGGTGAGTGACGAGGTTGAAAAAGCCTTGGAAGTGCCGGTTAAGAAAGGTCAAAACCAGTTTGAAATGCGCTATCAACCGCGTTTTAAATTGGGCGTGTACGTGATGGCCACGGTTATTCGCCAATCAAAAGGCACGGATAACCAACACTTGCCCATGCGCAGTGTGGGCATGAGTTGGGTTTCATTGAAGTCTAAACCGATCGAGGTAGCATTAAGCCTGCCTGATTCGGTAGAGCCAAGACAGCGAATTAATATTCCTATTTCGGTTTCAACCTCGGGTGCGATTTCGGCGGATGGGAAAATTTTAAAAAGTGGGAACTTAAGAAAAACAGCAGGTTCGGTGCAGGTAAAAGTTAACGCCGTCGACGAAGGCATCTTGGCGATTACAGGATTTGAAACGCCAGATCCTTTTGATTATTTTTGGGGCAAACGTCAGTTTAGTATTGATGTACGCGACGAATACAACCGTTTGTTTAGCAAGCAAGGCATCGCGTCTCAAATTCGCACCGGTTCTGGTTCGGATGAGGGCGCGGTCGGCGGTGCGGGTCTGTTAGTGGTGCCGGCCAAAACGGTGTCGCTGTTTTCTGGCACGGTTGAGCTGGATGATTCCGGCCGTGGCACTCTTGAACTTGAACTGCCGGATTTTCAAGGCAAGTTACGCCTGATGACCGTGGCCAGCTCGGCGCAATCGGTGGGCCACGCGGAAGACCACTTGATTGTGCGTGATCCGGTGGTTTCCACTGTCGTCATGCCCAATTTTTTAGCGCCTAATGACGAAAGCCTGGTGACGGTTCGATTCTTCAATGGTTCTGAAACCGCACAAACGGTTTCGGCGCATTTAGAGTCCGATGGTACTCAACAGATTGTTGAGGTAATGGCAATGCCTGATGTTACGAAAGCAGATAAGACAGATACACTTATTAAAACCATGCACTTAGAAGCTAACGCCTCCAAAACGGTGCAATATGCGATTCATGCAAAACAAGAGGGCGTTGCGAAGCTTCAGTTGACAATGGATCTGGAAAAGACGCCTCTAAATGACAAGACGTTGAGCGACAAAACGGTGAACGATAAAAGTCTGAGTGATCAGAACTCGTCGCAAACCAACCGCATTGTGCGCTCTTTTGAGCTGCAAGTTCGCTATCAAGGTGTGCCCATTCCACTGGCTGAGAGTCGAGAGGTCAAAGCCGGTTCGGTGGTCGTCGACGCAAGCCGTCAAGAGGGGGTGTTAAATCAGACCATCAGTTTCAGCCCGTTAAAGGCGTTGAATCTGGGGCAGATTAAAGACTCTGTGGCTGCCTATCCTTACAATTGTACCGAACAGTTGGTGAATAAGGATTTGCCGAAACTGGCAGAACTTAAGATTTTAAAACGCTCAAATGCCGCACCACTGCATCAAGCCAAGCTGACCGAAGAAATTTTTGATAGCGTCGCGGAAGCCCTGGAGCAGGTAGAGATCAACCATGACCTGGTGCGCTTTTATATTCCTCTCCGGGCGCGCTGGGCAGCCATCGCCCGGCAGACGATCAATATCGGTGAATACCTTACT
>CAZVPH010000217.1:0-3827 GCA_964628125.1 uncultured Thiosulfatimonas sp.
CTTACTAAGAGAGGTGGGTTCGGTGCTCTCGACCACCACCAATAAAATAAGTGTTGCGGGCCATACCGACTCATCGGGTTATCATGCCAGTTCTGAATACACCAACTGGGAGCTCTCAGCAGACAGGGCAAATTCTGCTCGAAGATTACTGCTGGCAGGGGGCGTGATGGACAATCGAATTGCTCAGGCAGTCGGTATGGCAGATACTATTCCTTTTGATGCAGAGAATCCTTATAACCCAAGAAATAGAAGAATCAGTATTGTCGTTCTTAATAAAGAAGCGGAAGAGCGCTTACGCAGCTTGAGTGAGGCGCCAGGTTTAGAAGGTTTAAGGGATCAAACATTGCTGACTGGTCACTGATCTAAACAAAGATTGAGTTGATAGGTGCAGTAGACGGTATTGAATTGAAAAGGAAGAGCAATGGCTAAAGGAAAAGTGGTTAAAGAAGACCTGGAAGACCAAGAGAATCAAGAGGTCAAAAAAGGTGGTGGTAAGGGATTGGTTATCGTCTTAGTTGTTGTCGTCGCTCTCCTCATGATCGGCGTTGGTGTGATGGCCTATCTGCTCATGAGCAGCGGTGAAGATAAAGGTGCCGCAGTAAATGACAGCATTGCTGGGCAAGAGGCCACTTTTGCTGGTCATGCAAAACAGTATCCTTCACATTATAAACAGTTTGATGCACCGTCCCCCGAGGCTGTGCCAAGCTACTTTATTATGGATAAATTTGTCGTTAACTTTAACGGCAATGGTCAGGCCAAATATTTAGCGGTCGACTTACAGTTTATGTCCTATTATGACCAACTTGTTAAGGTCGATGGGGCAATGGAAAGTTTACGGCCCATCTTGAAAAATGATATTCAAAGGTTGCTGCGTAATCAGCATTTTAACGAGTTGGATAAGCCGGATGGACCGGAAGTTTTAAGAGCAGAAATTCTTGAAGTGGCTCGTAAGGTGCTCGAAAAACACGATATTTACCCAGAATTGATTGAAGACGTTTATATGACGCGTTTCGTCATGCAATAAGGCCATTTAAATGGATGATATTTTAAGTCAAGATGAAGTTGATGCGCTCTTAAAAGGCATGGGCGGTGGCGATGTTGAAACCGAGGATGATCTCTCGGTGGGTGGCAGCGCTAAAGCTTACGACTTTACAAACCAAGAGCGGATTGTCCGCGGGCGTTTGCCTGCGCTGGACATTATCAATGAACGGTTTGCACGAGGGTTTCAACGCCATTTTAACGAGATGATTATGTCGAGTGTGGAAGTCACCGCGGGCGAGGTTAAAATCATTAAAATGATTGATTACCTAAGAAACCTTTTTGTACCGACCAGCTTAAATATTTATCGAATTAACCCTCTTAATGGCGTTTCTCTTTTTACACTGGACTCAAAACTGATTTTTACCGCGGTCGACATTTACTTTGGCGGAACAGGTTTGTTGCCCTTTAAGATTGAAGGGCGAGAATATACCTCAGTTGAGATGAGCATGGTCCGCAGTATTTTAGACATCTCATCGGAGAACCTGCGCAGGGCCTGGGGGCCTGTCATGGACATCGAAATAGAGTATATGCACTCTGAGATGAACCCTAAATTTGCGGGAATTGTTGACCCAACGGATATGATTGTTGTCAGTCAAATTAACGTCCGTTTTGAGGGGGTTGAGGGACGAGTTGACATTGTGATGCCGTATGCCATGCTTGAGCCTATTCGGGACAAGCTTGAAGAGGGTATGCAGAACCTTCAAGGTGAAAGCGACAACCGCTGGTCTAGAACCCTAAAAGAAGAAGCTAAAAATATTGAGATCAATTTAAGCGTCGACTTAGCCGAGTTACAGATGAGTATGGATGACCTAATGAAGATGGAAAAAGGGGATATTATTCCATTGGAAATGCCCAAGAGCGTCACGATAAAAGCCGAAGGCATCGCGTTTGTTCATGGGCAACTTGGTGAAAGTAACAACAAAAAAGCGGTTAAAATAGAAAAAATACTACATCACCCTGCGTATCAAGAGCAGACGGTTGGCAATGTTAAGGAGTGGAGCAATGAGTGATAAAGATGATTTAAGCGCATGGGGCGATGCGTTAGCGGATCAAGGCGTTGGTAGTGAGAGTGCAGAGGATGATCCATGGGGCGAGGCGATGTTCGAACAAGCCAACGCAGCCGACAGTGCCGACACCATCAGTTCTGCCGCCTTTGATGAACTCTCTTCGGAACGAGGTAATAGCAAAGATAAAGTCGATTTAGATGTGTTACTGGATATTCCGGTCACCTTGCAGCTAGAGATTGGGCGGGCTAAGGTTTCTATTCGAAATCTTCTCTCTTATACTCAAGGCTCGGTGGTTGAGATGGATCGTCTGGCGGGTGAGCCATTAGATTTATTGGTCAACGGAACCTTGATTGCACACGGTGAAGTTGTGGTGATTAACGATAAGTTTGGTGTGCGTTTAACCGACGTCGTCAGTCCCCAAGACCGTATTAAGAAGTTGAAGTAATGCTAAAAAACTACCAGGCCTGGTCATTTTTGTTGATGATGTTTTTGTCCAATAATAGCTGGGCAGCCGCGGTTGTGCCAGGAGTTGGCGAGTCGGTTGCCCGTCCTAGTGAATACTTTGGGCAGATTCTAATCTCATTAGTGCTGGTATTGTTGATCATCTTTGTGGCTGCCTGGTTATTAAGACGCTATGGTCGCTTCCCCGGCGTGGCCGATGGCAACCTCAGAGTTATCGGCGCTTTGTCGGTTGGGCAACGTGAGAGAATCATGTTGCTTCAAGTGGGTAAAGAGCAAATTTTGGTGGGGGTGACCTCCAGCAGAATCTCGACACTTCACCAACTTGTAGAACCGGTTCAAGTAAAGGATAATGTGCCGATCAGCAGTCAGTTTTCTCAACGATTGCAAGAAGCCTTAAAATCCAAGGATGTAAAACAGACACCCCGTGAAGATACTTAAACCGCTCAGCGTCTTATTTTTAAGTTTATTTCCTATGCTCGCGTGGGCGATGCCTGGTATCCCTGCATTTACAGTTGAAACCGATGCCGCAGGCGGACAAGACTACACCTTAACCATGCAAGTTTTATTGCTGATGACGGGTTTAACCTTGTTGCCAGCGGCTTTGATTGCCACCACCTCTTTTCTGCGCATCATTATCGTGCTTGCGCTGCTACGCCAAGCCTTAGGCACTATGCAAACCCCCTCTAACCAGGTCTTAATTGGCCTGTCGTTGTTTTTAACGCTGTTCATTATGGCGCCCGTGTTCGATAAAATATACGAGGTTGCCGTAGGGCCTTATCTGGAAGAACAGATCCAATTTAAAGAGGCGGTTGAGCTGGGAGCTGGGCCCATGCATCAGTTTATGTTGCAACAAACTCGTGAAGACGATCTGGGCATGTTCGCCGAAATGGCCGATGTGACACTGACCGACCCGCAAAGTGTGCCATTTAAGGTACTGATTCCTGCGTTTATGACCAGTGAGTTAAAAACCGCCTTTCAAATTGGTTTTATGTTGTTTATCCCATTTTTGATTATCGATTTAGTGGTCGCAAGTTTATTGATGTCAATGGGGATGATGATGCTTTCTCCCATGATTATCTCATTGCCCTTTAAACTCATGCTGTTTGTATTGATTGATGGCTGGGCGCTGGTGGTGGGAACCATCGCGAACAGCTTTGTTGTGCCGGGAGGTATCTAATGGAACAGGAATTTGTCCTAACCCTTGGGCAGAGAATGCTCGAAGTGGTCACCATGTTAGCGGCGCCTTTACTCCTGCCTGCCTTGGCCGTTGGGCTGTTGGTCGGAATGTTTCAGGCCGCCACACAAATCAATGAGATG
>CAZVPH010000218.1:0-3811 GCA_964628125.1 uncultured Thiosulfatimonas sp.
AAGAAGTTCGGCCGGTGTCAGTAGGAGAAGATTTGAATAGAGCACTTGAATAGAAGGTTTGAGTGGCCAACCAGTTTGGTGCCACTCACACTCTTTGCAGGAGCAAAGAATGTGCGCGCATCAGTTTCTAGGCAACGGCAGTTCAGTTTCTTCATTTTGACGATAAATAACGCAAATTTTACCGACCGACTGCACAAGCAGCGCACCACTTTCTGAAATAATGTGCTCAATCATCTGTTTGCGTTCATCACGGTCGGCACTGGCAATTTTAATTTTGAGTATTTCATGATGTGCCAAAGTACTTTCAAGTTCAGTCATCAGGCTTTCAGTGATCCCATTTGCACCAATCATGATCATTGGATTTAGACCGTGTGCAATGCCACGTAGATATTTTTTTTGATTATTAGTAAGTTTTTCCGGCTGGCTCATTGAATATTCCAATCATGGTCATTATTAAGTAATAGTAGTTGTACATTGTAGTTGAAAATGCATTATGGCGAGAAGTAAATCGAGTGACGTTTGGTTAAAAGAGCATTTTAACGATCCTTACGTTCAAAAAGCAAAACAAGAGGGGTGGCGCTCACGTGCCGTCTACAAACTGCAAGAGATCGATGATAAAGACGGTCTCTTTAAACCCGGTATGTGCGTCGTTGATCTGGGTGCCGCACCAGGCGGCTGGTCACAGTGGACGACACACAAGGTAGGAACGGCTGGCGAGGTGTTCGCATTAGACATTTTGCCAGTAGAGCCCTTTGCCGGTGTGACGTTTATTCAGGGTGACTTTCGTGAGGAAGAGGTCTATGAATCATTATTAACGTCGTTGGCAGGTCGTGAGGTCGATGTGGTGATCTCTGACATGGCACCAAACATGAGCGGCAATAAGGGGGTTGATATCCCACGTGCAATGTACCTGGTCGAGCTAAGTGTTGAGCTTGCGGATCAAGTGCTAAAACCAAAAGGTGATTTATTGATGAAGGTCTTCCAGGGTGAAGGTTATGATCAGCTATTGGCCACATTGCGTGCAAAGTACCAAAAAGTCATTACGCGTAAGCCAGATGCGTCTCGAGCGCGAAGCAAAGAAATATATTTGCTGGCACGCGGCAAAAAAGAGTGACGACAGAACCGCTCTAATATTTTAAGAGTGCCATAAGTTTTGTTTATGAAAAATATGGTAAAGTAATCCGATTAAATTAATTTAAACGATGCTTTTCAAAGCGTGCCAGTGCGTTTTGAAAAGCGTCTTAGAGAGTGGTTAAAGGTAGTCAATGAAGAATGATATGCTAAAAAATGTATTAATTTGGGCGATCGCAGCCATGATATTGATGTCTGTATTCAATCATTTCAGCAATCAGGGGCAGAAAGCGTCCAGTCGCATAGATTATTCTGATTTTATTGAGCAGGTCCATCAGGGGCAGGTGAGTAAGGTGAATATTGAAGGCGCAACCATTCGCGGCGTTTACGTGAGCGGTGATGCGTTTACGACTTACAATCCAGGAGATGCCGGGTTAATGGGCGACTTGCTGGATAACCGTGTAAAAATTACAGCGCAAGCCCCTGAACAGCAAGGGCTGCTGATGCAAATTTTCATCTCTTGGTTTCCAATGTTGTTATTGATTGGTTTGTGGATCTTCTTCATGAAGTCCGTTGGCGGTGGAATGGGTGGCAAAGGCGGTCCTATGTCATTTGGAAAAAGTAAGGCCAAGATGCTGACGGACGAACAGATCAAGGTAACCCTCGATGATGTCGCGGGCGCCGACGAAGCGAAGCAAGAAGTTGGCGAGATTGTTGATTTCTTAAAAGACCCTACTAAATACCAAAATTTAGGGGGGAATATTCCTCGTGGTGTCTTGATGGTCGGACCTCCAGGAACGGGTAAAACACTATTAGCAAAAGCGATTGCCGGTGAAGCGCAGGTGCCATTCTTTACGATTTCAGGCTCTGACTTTGTAGAGATGTTTGTCGGGGTGGGCGCCTCACGTGTTCGTGATATGTTTGAACAAGCGAAAGCGCATGCGCCGTGTATTATCTTTATTGATGAAATTGATGCGGTTGGCCGTAAACGTGGCTCAGGAATGGGGGGGGGGAACGATGAGCGTGAACAAACATTGAACCAGCTGCTCGTAGAGATGGATGGTTTTGAAGGCAACGACGGCGTCATTGTCATTGCAGCAACCAACCGTGCGGACGTTCTGGATAATGCGTTATTGCGTCCGGGTCGTTTTGACCGTCAAGTAACGGTTGGTCTTCCAGACATTCGTGGACGTGAACAAATTCTTAAAGTGCATATGCGTAAAGTCCCTTTAGCCGATGATGTCAATCCGTCTTATATTGCACGTGGTACTCCAGGATTCTCGGGAGCAGATTTGGCGAACTTAGTGAATGAAGCCGCACTGTTTGCAGCAAGGCTGAATGATAAGTTAGTGACTCAAAAACACTTCGAAAAAGCCAAAGATAAAATTCTAATGGGTGTTGAGCGTAAGAGCATGGTCATGAATGATAAAGAGCGTAAAATGACTGCTTATCATGAAGCCGGACACGCAATTGTTGGCTGGCTAGTGCCCGAGCATGACCCTGTTTATAAGGTCAGTATTATGCCTCGTGGCCGTGCATTAGGCGTGACCATGTATCTGCCTGAAGAAGACTCTTATAGCTACAGCAAGCAAAAACTTGAGAGTCAGCTGTCAAGTCTTTACGGCGGACGTATTGCCGAAGAGCAGATTTACGGACGAGATATGGTGACCACGGGGGCGAGTAATGATATCGAACGTGCCACAATGATCGCTCGTAATATGGTGACCAAGTGGGGGCTGTCGGACAACTTAGGGCCTTTGTTGTACGAAGAAGAGGACAATGGCGGTTTTATGGGAACCTCGCGCAATGCCAACGTATCGGGCGAAATTTCTAAGCAAATTGACATTGAAATACGCACCTTAATTGATCGTAACTATCAGCGCGCCGAAAAAATACTTTTAGAGCATGCGAGTGAGCTTGAGCTAATGGCGGATGCGTTGATGGCTTATGAAACCATTGATGCCGATCAAATTAAGAACATCATGGAGGGGCGTCCAGCGGGTGAGCCAAAAGACTGGAGCGATTCTGATAAGGATGAGAACTCAGCAACCCCAGGTAAAACAGCCTCTGACGATGGCAGTTTGGAAGAAGAAAACAGTGATCAAGTTACAGACGATCTAAGTGGTGATGGATCTGTTGTTGAAGATGGTGAGCCTAAAGTGCACTGATTGAGTTAGGTAAGGCGGCTTTAAAGCCTGAGGAACCCCGTTTTAACGGGGTTTTTTTTTACAATTTCTCCGAATAGGAAAATCGATGTTTAAAATTCAAGACGCGTTGGCCAAGAAATCCTTAACTCAGAAGGGTATGCCTCTGGTCATGGGGATTTTAAACGTTACCCCGGACTCCTTCTCAGACGGAGGGCGCTTCGTTACTAAAGTTGAGTTTTCTCAGCAGGTCTGCGGAATGGTGGCAGCCGGGGTGGATGTTGTTGACATTGGAGGTGAATCTACCAGGCCTGGTGCCACGCCGGTTACACTTCAGCAAGAGTTGGATAGAGTCATGCCGGTCGTTGAATGGGTCAAGACACATTTTGATACCCCGATCTCAATCGATACGTATAAGACTGAGGTGATGCAGGAAGCTGTTAGGCTGGGTGCTTCGATGATTAATGATGTAAATGCCTTGCAGGCCGATGGAGCAATCGAGTGCGCGATTAACTCAGGTGTTGCCGTGTGCTTGATGCATAAGTTATGCGACTCTTCAGCTATAAAAGAATCACTTCAATATCAAGAGGTTGTCT
>CAZVPH010000219.1:0-3804 GCA_964628125.1 uncultured Thiosulfatimonas sp.
ATCGCTGATGTAACTCCAATTCCGCATAATGGTTGCCGTCCACCTAAGAAACGTCGCGTTTAAAATTTGAGGTAATCATGGCTAGATATATTGGTCCAAAGTGTAAACTTGCCCGTCGTGAAGGTACTGATCTATTTTTGAAAAGTGGTGTGCGTAGCATCGATTCAAAATGTAAAATTGATCAATTACCTGGACAACATGGTACAGGACGAAAGAAAGTAACCGAATACGGTTTACAGCTTCGTGAAAAACAAAAAGTTCGTCGTATGTACGGCGTACTAGAGAAAAAATTCCGTCTTTATTACAAAGAAGCAGATCGTCGCAAGGGTTCAACAGGTGTTAACTTGTTACAAATCCTTGAAAGCCGTCTTGACAACGTTGTATATCGCATGGGGTTTGCATCAACACGTGCTGAAGCGCGCCAGTTGGTATCACATAAATCAATTTTAGTAAACGGTCAGTCCGTTAACATCCCTTCTTACGAAGTGGGTGCGGGTGATACGATTGCTATTAGAGAGAAATCACGTAATCAAACGCGCATCGCTTCTGCATTGGATTTAAATGCACAGAGCGGCAACGTTAGTTGGGTTGAAGTGAATAAGACTGCATTTGAAGGGACTTTTAAGAATGTTCCTGATCGTACAGATCTTTCTTCTGATATTTCAGAAAACCTAATCGTTGAGCTTTACTCTAAGTAAAATCTGATACGGAGATACCCTCGAATGCAAGAGATGTTAGAACAATTGTTAACGCCTCGTTTGGTTGATATAAAAAGAAAAAGTGAGTTTCACAGTCGTGTTACCCTTGAGCCGCTAGAGCGTGGTTTTGGGCACACATTAGGTAACGCACTTCGTCGTATTTTGCTATCTTCTATGCCTGGTGGGGCTATAGTGCAGGCCAAGATTGAAGGTGTTCTACATGAATACTCTTCAATTGAAGGGGTAAGAGAAGATGTTGTTGAAATTCTTTTAAACCTGAAAGAAGTGGCTGTGAAATTTAATGCAACAGACCACGCTGAGTTGACGTTAAGTAAGAAGGGTCCTGCGATCGTTCGTGCTTCGGATATCGCCCTAAATCACGACGTTGAGATTGCGAATCCAGATCATATTATTGCCCATATCGCCGAAGGCGCTGAGCTAAATATGACGTTGACAGTCCGTTCTGGGATGGGTTACCAACCTGCTGTAAGAACGGAAGCAGATGCTGGAATTGGTGTTTTACGTTTAGATGCGAGTTTCAGTCCTGTCCACACGGTCAGTTATGAAGTTCAAAATGCGCGTGTTGAACAACGTTCGGATCTCGATAAGTTAATTATCGATATTGTAACCGACGGGACTTTAGACCCTGAAGATGCGATCAAACAAGCTGCAACGGTTCTGCATTATCAACTGAATGCTTTTGTTGATCTTAAGCATAAGGAAATTGAAGCACCAGAGGAAGAAGATAACGAGTTTGATCCTATCTTCTTACAGCCTGTAGATGACTTAGAGTTGACTGTCCGTTCAGCAAACTGTCTGAAAGCAGAGCAAATCTACTATATTGGTGATTTAGTACAGAGAGCTGAACCTCACTTGCTGAAAACGCCTAACCTGGGTAAAAAATCTCTGCAAGAGATCAAAGACGTTCTTGCGCAAAGAGGCTTAACCTTAGGTACTAAATTAGAGAACTGGCCACCAGCAAGCCTGGTAAGTAAAGAGCCAGCATAATATAAGGAAGCTATCATGCGTCATGGTAAATCAGGTCGTAAGTTAAATCGCAATAGTTCGCACCGTAAGGCAATGTTTAAAAACATGTCTGCTTCGCTTATCGATCACGAAGTTATTCGTACAACGGTTGCTAAAGCGAAAGAACTTCGCGGAATTGCAGAGCCTATGATTACACTTGCTAAAGTAGACAGCGTACACAATCGCCGTCTTGCTATGGCTCGTTTAGGCGATAAAGCAATGGTTGCAAAATTATTTACAGAACTTGGTCCTCGTTACCAAGCTCGTCCGGGTGGGTATATCCGCGTTTTAAAATGTGGATACCGTCCAGGTGATAATGCACCAATGGCCATCGTAGAATTAGTAGATCGTCCGATCTCTGATTCAGCGGCTGCCGCTGAGTAATCAGCCCGAAAAACCGGTTAATTCCGGTTTTTTTATGTCTAAAAATCCTCTCATGCTCATCGATACTCACTGCCATTTAGATTCGCTGTTTAATTCAACAAACGGATTCGAAGCCGTGCAGTCTCATTTTCATAATCAGGGCATTTCGCCTCACTTTATTGCCATGTCGGTACATTCTGCCGATTGGGATAATCTGCTGCAACTCTCTGGCATACACTCCAATATTCACACCGCCTTAGGCATTCATCCTTGGTACGCTACTATAGAATCGCTCAATTCCTTAGATGAGCTCGAAGCGCTTTTACGCAGCAAAAAAGTCATTGCACTCGGTGAAATAGGGTTGGATTTTTCAGATCAATATCGAGACACTAAACAGATTCAAGTCGATGTTTTTGAAGCACAGCTCGAGTTGGCAAGTGTGTTTTCCAAACCCATTTCTGTGCACGCGGTTAAATCACATAATGAACTTTATCTACGATTGCGTCACAGCGGAGCAAGGGGCGTTATCCATGGATTAGGCAGTAGTCTTGAAGTGGCTCAAAGCTATGTGGACTGTGGCTTTAAACTCGGAGTGAACGGCATCGCTTTGCGGGATAATGCCCGTCGCTACCACGCATTAGTTAAACACTTTGGACCCGAACATCTTGTGCTGGAGACAGATTACCCAAATGTACTTCTACCAGGCCTGGTCAAATCCAATTTAGATGATATTATTCCTATTTCTGAGCAGGTTGCTCTGATTCTCGATCTTGACGTTAAGCAGGCGGTAGCCATTTTTAATCAGAACGCGCTTGAAGTTTTTGATCTACAACTTTTAACAGACACTTAGCGCCCGCCCGCCTGAGACACCTCACTTATTGTTACCATTACTGGAAAGACTATGACCAATATCGCCCTAAACCCTCTTTATGAACGCAGTTTGCTGGTTTTTGAAAGGACGGCGATTGAGACGTTGCAAGCATCACATGTTTTGATAGCAGGTGTCGGTGGTGTTGGAGGCTTTGTCGCTGAAGCCTTAGCGCGTGCAGGCGTGGGCTGTTTAACACTCATCGATCATGACACGGTTACTGCGTCTAATAAAAACCGACAAATCATCGCGCTGGATTCTACGGTGGGGCTGTTTAAGGTAGATGTGATGGCGAAGCGCATTGCGGAGATAAATCCTGAGTGCAAGGTTATAGTTTCAAAAAAATTTATCCATCCTGAAGATATGCAAGCGTTGCTCTCAACGCCTTACAGTTTTGTCGTTGATGCGATTGACAGTCTGAATTGTAAAGCAGCGTTAGTGGTTGCAGCCGTGCAAAAACAGGTTCCGGTGGCGTCGAGTATGGGCGCTGGTCGACGAGTTGATCCCTCAAAAATTCTCTTGGCTGACATCTCCAAAACCCATGGCTGTGCGCTGGCGCGCAATATGCGTCAACGTTTAAAAAAGCAGGGGATAGACAAAGGTGTGCTGACGGTTTTTTCAACCGAACTGCCGAAGGCTCCTGGCCCAATGGAAGAGATTGAAGGCGCGCGTGGTCGCGTTATTAATGGCACAACCAGTTATATGCCGGGATTGTTTGGTTTGATGTTAGCGGGCCGGGTTATTCAAGTTTTAACGACGCCTAACGTCTAGCTACTGGCTGGAGCGACTACAGAGGCCCTTTAAAATTATTCAGGTGTAAGCCAGTTTGATTTGAATTTTGTCAGAGTA
>CAZVPH010000220.1:0-3796 GCA_964628125.1 uncultured Thiosulfatimonas sp.
GACTTCTATCGTTGCCGGTTCATACACCAGTCGGTCATGCAGTCGATCATCACCGCCCTGCCAAAACTCGAAATAATCGGGCACAATCCGATAACCACCCCAAAAATCTGGAAAAGGCACCTCGCCTTTGGCAAACTTTTGTTTAAGCTTTTGGTACTCATTCACCAACAGCGCGCGTGAACTAATAACTTCACTTTGACGACTGACCCAAGCGCCTAGTTGACTGCCTTTCGGGCGCAGAAAAAAGTACTGCATCGACTCTGTCAGCGAGATCTTCTCTGCCCGTCCTCGAATTTTAATTTGGCGCTCTAAACCCAACCATAAAAACTGAATCGCGACTTCTGGATTTTGTTCAATTTCAATCGCCTTTTGGCTCTTGTAGTTGGTAAAAAACACAAAGCCTCGCTCATCAAATGCTTTCAGCAACACGGTACGCGTATTGGGTCGGTGTTCTGCATCCACTGTCGCTAACATCATCGCGTTTGGCTCTACTTGATCCGCCTGCTCGGCGACCTCATACCACTCTTTAAACTGAGCAAACGGACTGGCGTGAGAGGAGGCTTCGGTCAATATTGCTTTTTTATACGCTTGACGTTTTTCATAGAGGATTTTTTGGGTCTCACTCATCTGCGTTCTCCATTGCTCTGTCGCACTTTTATTCTTAATTTAAATTGTGTTTATGCTGTACCGTTTTGCACCATCTTGTACCGTGTTGCATTAAGTTGATACCAACGCGTGATAGCGCGCTCAGCTGATACGGCTCAAACTCAATTGCTCTAAGGTTATCGACAAGGCGCATCCATAATCCAACGCTCCTGAGGAATCCCTAAAGCTCCAGCCGCTTTTAAGTAGTCGTTACACATGACCAGGCCTGGTTGTTTTTGTCTAGCCAAAATCCAAGCGTAGTCGGTATTGGGTCCGATGATTAAGGCCATTTGGTAATCAGAATCCAACTTCGCAATATTGTAACCGCCGTAAAAAGGGCCAAAAAATGAGACTTTTAAACGGCCAATGTTTTCCGCGCCAACAAAGTAAGCCTTACCTTCCGCATTTTTGACGGCTTGCGTCTCAGCATTAAAACCGCTGTTCAACACACGCACTCCGCCATCTTCGCGCATCGAATAAGTGGCGGTGACGTCGCTTAAACCTTTTTCGAAACGGTGATCCAGCCGCGCGATCTCATGCCACTCACCTAAATAGCGCGCCAACTCAAAGTTTTCTACCGGCTCAACGCCTTTGGGCACTTGAGTACAACCACTGAGATTCAAAAGCGTCACCGCGCCTAACGATAGCCAAAAGGGCTTTGCTGACACAAATGCCTTAAAGCGCTGCTTAAATTTATCAAAAAATGCCCTTAGCATCTGATTCTCCTTTTATTATTTTGAACCACACGCAGACACTCTTGAATTCGCATCTTAGTCCAACTCACTTTAAAATGACGCCAGTCCTAGTCTGTCGATCTTCTTATTCTGGCGTCGTCATTCTGACCCATAAAACAACTCTTATTCAATTACAGTAGAGCATTTTTTAGCCGTTACCGTCAGACAATTTCACACTGTTTGTTCGGTTAAAACCGCCAAAATGAATCACAGCAAACAATCGAGTGACCTAAGTACGATACACTCTTTTAAAATAAACATACTTGCCGATGTATAGTTATTGTACAATAATTGACAAAGGCGTATTAAGTTATTTATAAAAAGGAATCACCATGAACTTTCCCAGGTTAAAAATTGCCGTCTCCGACTGCTTAAGAGGCACTGAGTGTCGTTATAACGGCGGACACGCCCAAGATGATTTTGTAAACGATCACTTGGCGAAATACGCAGACTTCTACCCTTTTTGCCCGGAAGCAGCAGTGATTGGCACGCCAAGAGAGACGGTTCGATTGGTTGGTTTCGGCACTGAAATACAGGTGATTGGCCCTAAATCGAACACCGACTATACCCAAGGCTTACAGGCTTACAACGACAAAATCATTCCCAAATTATTGAGCCATAAACTGGATGGCGCGGTGGTGAAATCACGCTCCCCCAGTTGTGGCTTGGAGCGCATAAAGGTCTATCAACCCACCGGAGAGTGGCAGGGCTCTAAAGATCCAATGCAATCGGGACTTTTTACCGGCGACTTAAAAAAAGCCGCCCCCTTATTGGCGATTGAAGAAGAGGGGCGTTTAACCGATGCATGGTTACGCGAATCCTTTATGGTGCAGGCGTTTACGTCAGCGCGCTGGCGTGAATTTTTAGAGGCTGAGCCGACCGTGGCAAAGTTTCAGGCCTTTCATCGAGACCATAAATACCTGTTTCAATCTAAACACGAAGGAATTTACCGCGAACTCGGTGCTTTAGTCGCAACCACTCGAGCGTACAACTTAACCGAAAGTCTGCAGGGCTATGAGCCTAAAATGCTGACTCTGTTAGCGTCTCGCTCTAAAAAAGGGCATGTTAAAAATGTGTTAGACCACATTTACGGCTACTTTAAAAATGAGGTCACCCCGCTGGAAAAAGCGCACTACTTTGAAGCCGTCGAAGAGTTTATGAACGACATAGTGCCATTGATCGCGGTGATTAAAATCTTAGAACAATTTTTAAGACACTACGGCTCCGATTATTTGGCGTCACAAGTCTTCTTCCACCCCTACCCTCCCGAGCTGGCACTGCGCTCTAAAACCACCGCTTATCGCTGATTAATCCCTTAGTGATCGCAGATTAGCGTTGGGCTTAAAAAGCGCCGTGGGCTCGGCGGCGCTCACTTATTAATCAATTTATTCGTCAACTTTTCAACCAAGCCTTACTAAAAGACTCGACTAACGCTCTCAAATGAAGTGCTGAAACTTGACCCCTTGCAAGATAAAAGGATAATGGAATCTCACTTAACCCGCGTACCTAATCTTCACTTTAACCCCGTTGGCCACAGTGAACACTGTCTTACAAAGCCTTCTAAATCGAGTCGTTAAAAATATCATTATGAAAGATCCTAAGTTGAGAGCCAACCTTCTCCTGCAACTGGTTGAAAACGCACAAGACGGTGTTGTCGTCGCCGAAAAAGAGGGCCACGACACCATTTTAATTTACGTGAATCCCGCCTTCGAACGCTTAACGGGCTATCAATCTGAAGAGATCTTGTATCAGGATTGTCGTTTTTTACAGGGCAGCGACACCGAACAGGCGTCCATTAAAATTATCCGCAGTGCGATTGACAGCGCCAAACCGGTCCGTTCTGTTTTGAAAAACTACCGTAAAGATGGCACGGTTTTTTGGAATGAGCTCAGCGTGACGCCCTATTACGATGAGATCGATGAGGTCACTTACTACATCGGTATTCAAAAAGATGTAACTGAAGAAGTGGTGTTGCAAGAAGCCTTAGAGCGCGCTCAAGAAGAAATTGCACTGTTAAAGTCGGAGTTGAAGGCGCTGCGCTCTTAGTAAACTAGGGAAAACTTAAGACCTTGAGACGGTGTAGAGAATGGCGTCTGATAGCAATGTACGGCATAAGACCACGTCATGACACCCTCGTGCACCCAGTTTTTTAACGTTAACGCTGTCTAGTGTTATTTACTCCGCCGACAAATCGTAACCGTGGCACTGTAATTTTTTACCCAGGTCATACTTGGAAGGTTCCTCTACAAAATAATGAAACTCCAATCCTGGATGCGCTGCAATCCACGACTGCCAACGCACCTCTTCAAAACCGCTCACCTCATGAGCGCCATCGACAATCACTAATCCTTGACACTGGCTCGCTTTAATTTGCTCAAACAACCGCTGATCGTTGGCCTCTGACACAGGGCTGATCA
>CAZVPH010000221.1:0-3784 GCA_964628125.1 uncultured Thiosulfatimonas sp.
CGCTGTCGATGGCGCTTAACAAAGCGTTGTTATTGGCAAAACGACCTTCGTCAATGTCCTTTTGAATGCGCGTCAATTCTTGATACACCACTCGGCCAGCGCCTAAGTTCATGTGGCCCACTTCTGAGTTGCCCATCTGACCTGATGGCAGGCCGACGTCCATGCCTGAGGTTCCAATTAAGGTGTTTGGGTGATTCGCCAGTAACGCATCCCAGTGAGGGGTGTTTGCTTGGGCAATGGCATTATGCTCTCTCTCTTCGCGATGCCCCCAGCCGTCGAGGATAATTAGGCCTGTTGGACGGCGCTTGACTTGGATTTTTGGCTTGATATCTTGGCTCATGCTGTTTCGTTACCGTAAATAGTTATAAATTCCGTTTATTGTATCCAGTTTCGCTGTTAAAATCATCAGGTTTGATTTAACTCATTTAAAGGGAAAGTAAATGTTTAGTGAATTTGTACAGGAGCAGCTGCTGCTGTTTATCGCTTTAGCGGTGGTGGTGGCCATGTTGGTCTATAGTTATTTGGGGGATCGGTTGTCTGGTTATAAATCAGTCAATACGGTTGAGGCTACGCGCCTCTTCAATGACGATGCATTTTTACTGGACGTGCGCACCGCCGCAGAGTACAAAGATGGGTTTATCGGTGAAGCGAGCAACGTGCCTGTCACCGACTTGAGCGCGAGCATGAATAAATTGCCAAAGGATAAAGAGAAACCAATTTTGGTTTATTGCCTGACGGGTGCGCGTTCAGGACGTGCGGCGGGGGTTTTAAGTAAAGTCGGTTATACACAAGTGTTTAATCTGGCCGGCGGAATTAATGCTTGGAAGTCGTCAGGTTTGCCCGTTGGCACTGCAAAGGCGAAACGCTCTAAAAAAAAGTAAAAACGGCAACCACAGCCAAAGTGACGTTGCCGAAAGAGGAGAATAATATGGCTAAAGTAATTATTTACAGCACACAATCGTGTCCATTCTGCACGATGGCCAAGCGTCTTTTAGACTCTAAGGGTGTGACTTATGAAACAATTGATGTGGGCAATGATTCCAAGAAATGGGCAGAGCTAGAGGCCAAGACAGGTCGCAATACTGTGCCACAAGTTTTTATTGGCGACCATCATGTTGGTGGGTTTGACGACCTGTCCGCCGCAGATAAGCGTGGCGAAATTGATACGTTGCTGAAGGCGTAACCCACTCTGTTTTAAACTCATAACCATCATATTAAAGCGCGTTAAACATTCAACAACGCGCAACTTAAAAAATTAAGGAATCCCCCATGTCTGAAACCGTCGAGAAAGCCTTTTCAATTCAAAAAATTTACACGCAAGACATTTCGTTTGAGTCGCCTAATGCACCAGGAATCTTTACCTCTGAATTTCAGCCTCAGCTGGGCGTCGATTTAAATGTCGAAAGCAAGCAGCTTGAAGAGGGTATTTACCATGTAGTGGTTCGCGTAACCGCAACGACAAAAGTAGAAGAACAAACGGCTTTTTTATGCGAAGTGGAGCAAGCCGGGATTTTTACCCTTGCGGGCTTCAGCGACGCTGAGATGGGCTATATGTTAGGCGTTCAGTGTCCTAATGTATTGTTTCCTTATGCCCGTGAAGCGGTATCTGATTTAGTGACACGCGGCGGGTTTCCACAGTTATTGCTGGAGCCGGTTAATTTCGAAAGCATCTACACCGAGCACGTTCAGCAAGCGAGTGCGGCCAAAGAGTCGGTGACTGAACAGTAAAATGTTGAGTCAAACCATGATGGACGAGCTTCCGTCTCATCCCAAACCAAACGTGATTGCTGTATTAGGCGCGGGCGCGTGGGGAACCGCACTGGCGATTCATTTAGCCAAAGCGGGGCATCAGGTTAAGCTCTGGTCACACAGCGCCAGTCACGCCGAACGGCTCAACGAACAGCATGAAAACAGTCGCTATCTGCCTGGGATCTCTTTTCCTAAAACCTTGTCAGTCAGTGCGTCATTAGATCAGGTTTTGTATGCGGTAGATTCGATTTTGGTGGTGGTGCCCAGCAATGCGTTTAGAGAGGTGTTGCAACAAGTGGCGCGTTATCTCGGCTCTAAGGCGGTGCACATCGCTTGGGCAACCAAAGGGTTTGAGCCAGAGACACAAAGCTTGTTGCATCAAGTGGCGCAGGACGTTTTGGGCGCAGACGCAGGCATTACCGTGCTTTCTGGGCCAACCTTTGCCGACGAAGTGGCGAAGGGATTGCCCACCGCTATGGTCAGCGCGTCCCCGCAAGAGGGCGAAGCCAAATACTGGGCGGATGCCTTTCACTTTGGCGCTTTCCGAATGTACACGCAATCGGATATGGTGGGGGTGGAAGTTGGCGGGGCTTATAAAAACATCATTGCGATTGCAACGGGATTAAGCGATGGTCTAGGTCTGGGTGCGAACGCTCGCGCCGCTCTCGTCTCGCGCGGCATGGTCGAGATGATGCGTTTAGGCGAAGCTTTAGGTGGCCAACCTGAAACCTTAATGGGGTTAGCAGGCCTGGGCGATTTGGTGTTAACCTGCACGGATAATTTATCCCGAAATCGACGGTTCGGATTACGATTGGCCGAAAGTGATCAAACGGCACAAGCGGTGATTGATGAGATTGGGCAGGTGGTCGAAGGGGTAAAAGCAGTGATTGCGGTTAAGCAAATTGCGCAACGTTTAGAGCTGGATTTGCCCATTATGGAGCAGGTGTACAGAATCGTTACCGAGCAATCAACGCCTAAAAAAGCCGCGATGGCGTTGTTGGCGCGTTCGGGTAAATCGGAAGGACATTAAATAAACTTCGTTTTTTCCAGATTAAAAGAACGAAATAAAACGACCAGGCCTGGTCGTTTTTTATTGCGTTTTTTTTGCGTTTTTTTATTGGGTGGCCAGTGTGATGAAAAACCACGTAAGCTCAATAATTTTCTAAATCCATTCGTATTATAGAGTTGAGTGTTTGGTGCACTGGCTGAGAGCTGCCAATACTTTTAGGGATTTTCCTGCGTTCAACCAAGCCTGCCGAGTTTTGTTCAAAGCAATTCAAGGTTATTACAGGTTGGTTTAAAGGTTGTTGAGAGGTTAGTATTGCAAGTCGATGTTACGACTTGGCGTTATAAGCTGTTTTAACAGTTAGATCTGCAGGTTAAAGTGTTAGTTTAAATCCAAGCTGTCGCCAAGCTTCGTAAGCCACCACAGAGACCGCGTTGGCTAAGTTTAAACTGCGGCCGCCCGGAATCATTGGGATGGTGAGTCGTTGGTTCTCGGGTAAACTGTTAATGACGTCGGCAGGCAGACCGCGGGTTTCAGGGCCAAATAAAAAAGCATCGCCGTTTTCAAACGTGGGTTCGGTATAATATCGCGTGGTTTTAGTGGTCAGTGCAAACAGGCGGTTTGGCTGAACATGAGTTAAGCACGCCTGCAGATTTTCGTGCTCGTGAACATTGGCCAGCTCCGCATAATCCAGTCCTGCACGGCGAACCTTCTTTTCACTCAAGTCGAATGAAATCGGGTGAATTAAATGCAAGTGCACGCCCATATTTGCGCTTAAGCGGATTAGGGCCCCCGTGTTTTGTGGGATTTCGGGTTCATAAAGAATAATGTGCAACATGTGTGCGCCTTTAATTAAATATAACGCTAAGGTTACGGCAGTGGTTGATTTATCAGTAAATTTGTGTGGAATTCATTTCAGTTCCAATTCCAGGCTGGATCCCGGTTTCAAGACCATGTTCCGGCCTTTGAAAACAATGTCGACCGGCTGCGCGGTATAATTCCTGGAATAGAGCCTCAGGTGAGAGCCGG
>CAZVPH010000222.1:0-3775 GCA_964628125.1 uncultured Thiosulfatimonas sp.
AGCCGGATACGATAAATTAACCGGTTGGTCATACCGCAATATGTGGTGGGTCACTCACAATGATAACGGCGCTTTTGCGGCCCGCGGCGTGCATGGTCAAACTGTTTATATCGACCCTGCGGCCGAAATGGTGCTGGTACGTTTTGCTTCTCACCCAGTGGCGGCAAACGGCGCTAACGACCCAACGTCACTCCCGGCTTACCAAGCAGTAGCGACTTACTTGATGGCAAAGAGTTAAAGCATTCATTGGTTCTTTTTGATAGTATTTGCGCGCGCAAGTTGATTCTAGACAGGCCCTTAAAAAGAGAGTTTAAAAAATGGAAATGAGTGACGGGATATTGCGAATAGGCGCCGGTTTAGCGGTGACTTTCGGCATTCTTGTTTTGTTTGTGGGCAATCGAGTGAATGAAAAGTTTACTTTTTTGCGTGAATTAAGCATTCCTAAGCCGGTGACCGGTGGGCTTATTTTCTCGATTCTGTTCGCCACGGTGTACGCGGTTACGGGCACGGCGGTTGAATTTGACCTTATGGCCCGCGATATTCTTCTGGTGTATTTCTTTACCACCATCGGTATCAACTCCAGTGTTAAAGAGTTGTTAAGCGGTGGTCGGCCCCTTATTATTCTGTTGGTGATCACGATTGTGTACATGCTCGTTCAGAACCTGACGGGCTTGACGGTCGCGGCGTTTTTAGACTTGCCGAGCGCGGTTGGTCTACTGGGAGGGTCTGTTTCTTTGATTGGTGGTCATGGTACTTCAATCGCCTGGGCTCCGAGGATTGAAGAGAATTACGGTGTTCTTAATGCGATGGAAATCGGCATTGCCTGCGCGACCTTTGGCTTGATTCTGGCGAGTCTTATGGGCGGGCCAATCGCTAAATATTTGATTGCTCGTCATAATCTCACGCCTAATAAATCTGAGGCAATGGACGTGGGGGTTGTTGTAAAGAAAGAGAGTGCGGTGATCGGGACTATGGATTTTTTAGACGCGATTTTCGCCATTCATTTAAGCATTTTTTTAGGGTTCATCTTAAACAGTGTCTTGGAAGCTAAAGGCTTCGAGCTGCCTCTGTTCGTATCCTGTCTATTTGCCGGGATGGTTCTGACGAATCTTATTCCAGCTAACTTTCCCCGCATCAGCGGAATGCGCTGGCCCAGTCGTACGGCTTCTATGGCTCTGATTGCCGAGGTTTCTCTTGGAACGTTTCTGGCCATGTCGCTTATGAGTATGCAGTTGTGGGCGCTGGTGGATCTGGCAGGGCCAATTTTCATTCTGTTGGCGATTCAGTTTATCATCGCAGTGGCGGTCACCCTGTTTGTTGTTTTCCCTCTCATGGGTCGAACCTATGACGCCGCAGTGATCTGCGCTGGTTTTGGCGGTATTTCCCTAGGTTCGACGCCTACGGCCATGGCGAATATGTCGGCGGTGACGCAGCGATATGGGCCGTCTAATTTAGCGTTCATTATCGTGCCTTTGGTGTGTGCGTTTTTTATCGACTTGGCGAATGCCGTAGTGATTCCCTTGTTCCTTTCGACCATTTAGTGGTTGGACACTAGAAGTCGCTTGGTCGGTTGATAAACCGTTCTGTAACGGCTGTAAACAGTGCGTTTTAATTTGGGTTCACTCAATTTTTTAACAATATTGAACTTTTAAAAAGGCATTTTGATAATGAATAAAGTTGACAATGAATAAAGCAACAATTGCCGGGTTTCTTGCCGCGTTGCTTGGCCTAATGGCATTAATTTATTGGTTGGCGTCAGGCTCACACTTCCCCGTTATTCAGTGGCCATACGAGGCGTTTCAAGGGTTGGCTTTTACATTCGGCTGGGTGTTTGGTTTGTCGGTTTCGATGAGTTATTTATTTGCGATTTTGGTTGTGATAACGGTGCTGGCCAGCTGTTTTTGGGCGGGTCATAAGTTTGCGCGCCTGCTTTAGAAGCAAATGGGTTTGCTCACCAAAATTTTAGCAACTCCAAGTCAGTCTGACCAGGCCTGGTAGCTTTTACCTTTTACTTTCAATCGTTTGTATTAAATGCCTGTTAAGTTTTATTAAATAAAATTAATCGGAACACCGTTTATTGAATCCTTGCCCTGAGCTCTCAACGCTTTGTCGAACAGTTGTATATTGTGGGCAATATATAAAAGAGGTCGTCTATGTAACACCCTATTTTAAAAAGCTTAACCATGGCGCTCTGGTGGGTCATTTTTAACAACAGTGCGTTGTCCGATGCGGATTTAAAAGGCACGGGTAAAAACTTTGGCAGTGGTTTTCGTAAATAAAAAATCGTTTTAGAATTTAGAATTTAGAATTTAGAATTTAGAATTTAGAATTTAGAATTTAGAATTTAGAATTAAGGGTTTGGAGGTGAGGGTGTTTACACCGATTGTTCAAGAAGAAAAAACAGGGTGTGGAATCGCCTCGGTTGCCAATATATTAGGTAAACCCTATTCAGAAATGAAAGCAATCGCGAATGCTTTGGGGGTTTACGCTGAAGATCCGTTGCTCTGGTCTGACACCCAATACGTAAGACAGTTATTGTCGCACGCAGGGGTTGAAACGTCGGTGGATGAAATCGCTTTTGAATCGTGGGAGACACTGCCCGACTTAGCGTTGTTAGCGATCAAGCATCACCTAAATGCAGGCAAGTGTTTTTGGCATTGGGTGGTTTTCAAACGGTTAGACGGCGAGGTGTTTGTACTCGATTCATCAAGCTATCTACCTTCTAACATTCGAACAGACTTCGCTGAAATGCATCCGAAATGGTTTATTGAGGTTAATAGTAAGACGTGATTTGATGATAAATCAGAGATGGTTTCAGCCTGGTTGTTCATTGTCTCTTGCAGACGACTGTAAAAAAACGATTGACATCAATTGACCACAGATTTAATGTGGTAAAGAAGTTGTCTGGACTTATATCAGTTTAGGCAGGCTTAGGTAAAGTTTAGGTAAAGTTTAGGTAATTTTAGGTAAGTTCACAGGTGTTCAGCAAATCATGCTTTTGTTGAGTTTAATGTTTCCAAGACTCTGGTCGAATGGCCGGAGATATTTAAGCGTTTTAACGTCTAGGAGTTCAATATGGCCATGAGTTCAACAGCAACAACTAAAATCATGGGGCTTGCCCTTTTAGTATTAGGGATTGGTCTTGCAATATGGGGCTATCAGTTATCGGGGTCCATTGAATCGCAGTTGACCGAGGCTGTCACCGGTGCCGGTACCGATAGAGTGATGACCTTCTATATTGCAGGGGCGATCAGTTTTGTGGTGGGCCTTTATCTTACCGCTAAAAATAAAAGGAAAAATTTATGGACATTGTGAGTTTAATCATATTTATCGCCATTGGTGCCTTAGCAGGTTGGCTTGCAGGCAACATTATGAAAGGGGGCGGTTTTGGTGCTTTAGGCAATATCATTGTTGGTATCTTAGGCGCTGTACTCGGGGGCTTTGTGTTTGGTTTGCTGGGCATCACCGCCGGTGGTTTACTGGGCTCGATCATTATGGCCACGATCGGCGCGATTATTTTACTTGCGCTCATTCGCGTTATTAAACGAGCTTAATTCAATCATCTAACTAAAAACAAGTGCTGCCCGTTACACATCGGGCACGCTTATTGTATTTTAGTCGCGTTTTTGCGATTCTTTAAAGCAGAAACAGCTTCAAATTTAATCAAGCTTTAACCACAGCTTTAACCACAGCTTTAACCCCAACATTAACTCCAACGTTAAAACTGATTTTCACCTCTAATTTTCATCCCGCTAAAGTTAAATCCCAATCTTCA
>CAZVPH010000223.1:0-3773 GCA_964628125.1 uncultured Thiosulfatimonas sp.
ACCGGTTAAGTCAGCCGAACCACCGAACATTTCTGGCAATAGAGGCCCCATCGCTTCGATGGTATTTTGTGACGCTTTACGAGACGCAATATTTGGCATATCAGCTTGTGTTTTGGCGATGAACTTATCCATCTCCATTTCGAAGTTAGCCGGTAACTCACCTGCCATACGACGTTCAAACTCAGCTGCTTCCGCAGGGAACGCTGCATTATAGGCTGCAAACTTATCGTTCCAAGCCGCTTCATCGGTTGCGCCTTTCGCCTTGTGATCCCAGCCCGCATAGATATCTTTTGGAATAACGAAAGGTTCAGCCGTCCAACCAAGCTCTTTACGAACTTCTGCAATCTCATCATGGCCTAATGCTGCACCGTGACAGTCGTGCGTACCACATAAGTTTGGAGAACCAAAACCGATGACGGTTTTAGTACAAATTAAGGTCGGCTTGTCGGTGACTTTCTTCGCTTCTTCAATGGCGGCATTGATGGCGTTCGCGTCGTGACCATCGACGTTAGGAATAACGTGCCAGTCATAAGAGATAAAACGTCCAGGAACGCCTTTTTCCATCCAATCACCGATGTTACCATCGATAGAGATGTCGTTGTCATCCCAAAAGGCGATCAACTTGCCCAAGCCTAATGTTCCAGCCATGGCAGCTGACTCGTGAGACAGTCCTTCCATCAAACAACCGTCGCCCATGAAAACATAGGTGTGGTGATCGACGATGTCGTGGCCTGGCTTATTGAACTGCGCTGCTAATGTCCGCTCTGCAATCGCCATACCTACTGCGTTGGTCAGACCTTGGCCTAATGGACCTGTCGTGGTCTCAATGCCGTCTGCATAACCATACTCAGGGTGACCTGCCGTTTTGGAGTGAAGCTGACGGAACTGTTTGATATCTTCCATCCCTAAGTCGAAGCCCGTCAAATGCAACAACGAGTACATCAACATCGAACCGTGGCCGTTAGACAATACAAAACGATCGCGATCAACCCACTTTGCATTGGTTGGGTTGTATTTCATGTGGCTGTTCCACAATACTTCAGCGATATCCGCCATCCCCATCGGTGCACCAGGGTGTCCCGAGTTTGCTTTCTGAACGGCATCCATACTTAATGCACGGATTGCGTTTGCTAATTCTCTACGAGTTGCCATACAACTTCCTCAATATTAAAAAAATTTGGTTTCTGTCGATCAATACTCGGCTACTTTTCTTTCAAATCTAAAAGATTTTTTACCGGACGACAAGATAATTTGGGAGAATATTCTCTCTTAAAATAAGATAATCATCAAGTTTTCTTATTTCTTTGTTAGAGCCCACGCGCGCAATTTGTGGATTTTATTGGCTCAATTTCCGCCAATAATGCCCCGAACAATGCGCAAAGTCGTGATTCGCTAGATACTACTGTTTTTAAACAGTCATTAAAAAAATTAATCTCGTTATCGAATTAAAACGTCTTTATCCGCGTATTCTCGACGGAAACAGATCATATTACAACTTAGATTTAGGTTGGCGTCTTTTTTAGACCGACACCTTCTGCGCTGGCATGGCTTTCAACCGACGGTTTTTTATCGCTTCTGCAGCCTGTTCATATAGCGACAACATCGCTGGAATAACCATCAAAATCAACACGGTAGAAAAGATCAAGCCAAAGCCAATTGCGGTCGCCATTGGAATCAAAAACTGCGCTTGCAGGGAAGTTTCAAATAACAACGGCGTTAAGCCCCCTACAGTGGTTAATGAGGTTAGAACTACCGCACGGACCCGTTGTACCGAGGCCTCTTCCAAGGCCTCACTCACACTCATTCCCGCCTCTCGCAATCGCTGATAGAAACTGACGAGGATGATCGAGTCGTTGACCACAATCCCCGACAGACCAAAGAAGCCAAACAGTGACAAAATCGTCATATCCAAGCCCATCCACCAGTGCCCCATAATGGCGCCAATCAAGCCGAAAGGGATCGCCATCATCACTACCAAAGGCCAACCGTAGGAGCTGAACACCCAAGCAAGGACGATGTAAATCATCGCCAAACCGATTAATAGACCGACTTTCATGTCGCCCATGGTTTCAGCTTGGCGCGCATTTTGACCTTCCAGTGAGTAAGACAGACCGTACTTAGCCTGCAGTTCTGGCAAAGTTGTTGCACGCAGTTGCGCCAAAATACGATTGCCATTATTAACCGCCCTGTCCACTTCGCCCATGACATTCACCGCCAACTGACCATCGACGTGGCGCATAATGTCAAAGCCGCGCTGCGTCGTCCAGGTAACAACAGTATTCAGAGTGACGCGCTCACCGGACGGCGTGACAACCTGCATACTGTTTAAAGTTGAGAGTGTATTTTGCTCAGAACGTGGGTACTGAACGCGCACTTCTATTTCATCTTCATTATCAGTAAAAATTTGCACCAATCGCCCCGAAAACGCGTCCGACAACTGACGACCAATGGATACATAGGTCAAGCCCAGCGCTTTACCCTGCGGTGTCAGTTGATAAATAAGCTGGTCTCGGCCATAAGGCAGGTCATCATTAATGCCGCTGACGCCACTAATTTGCGACAAGACTTCTTGTAAATCTAAAGATGCTTGCTTTAAAACCAGAGGCGAAGCGCCTGTTAAACGGATATCAACGTCCCCGCCCGGCGGGCCATTTTTGGGCGAATCAATGGTGAGCACTTCTAAACCAGGTACGGTTCCAACCTTCTCTTGCCATACTCGAATAAACTCAGCATTACGTACTTGACGTTGATCCGGCTCGGTTAACTCAACGTTGACCCCGCCAAAGTTCGCGCCAGACTGTTTGCTGTTTTTATTGTAATTAACGGTCGCGATTTTAATCATACCCGGCTCAAGCTCTTGTTCGGTTTCTAACAGAGCCTGGTAGAGCCTGTCCACGTAGCGTGATGATACGTCAGCTGGCGTCCCTGCCACAAAACGCGCGTCAGCCAACAGTTTGGTTGACTCAGGTGAAGGGAAGAAAACGAAGCCTAAGCGTCCACCGGCAAGCAACCCAATGACAAATATCAACATGGCCAACGCGGACGTTAAGGTAATCGCTCTATTTTTTAACACCCAGCGAACCGCTCGGCGAAAATGCGTGTTGCGCAGATAGTCTATTCCTCGATCCAAGCGGTAACGAATAGAACCCTCTTTCGGACGCTTTAAACCCGTCAATGCACCACGTAAATGCCCAGGTAGAATCACAAAGCTTTCAATCAAGGAGGCGAAAATAACGGCAATAACCACCAGCGGGATCGCAAATAGAATATTGCCGATCTCGCCGCCAATCAGCATTAAGGGTAAAAATGCAGCGACGGTGGTTAAGGCGGATGCGGTAACAGGGCTGAGCATGTTGTGCGCTGCCCCTTCAGCGGACTGTAATGGCGGTTCACCTCGTTCGTGATGCGACAAAGCATCCTCACCGACCACAATGGCGTTATCGACAATGATTCCCAGTGCCATAATCAATCCAAACAGACTGATCATATCGATGCTGCCCCCAGCAATGTAGAGAATCATCAAAGTTGCTGCAAACGAGATCGGAATGCCCGCAGCCACCCAGAACGCCACGCGGCCATTCATAAAAAGATACAAAATCAAAATAACCAAAATAAAGCCGCTTACGCCGTTATTGACCAACAACATAATGCGTTGATTCACCAAGGCCCAGGTTTCATCGTAAACCTGCAGGCTCACTCCCTTTGGTAGAGTCGGTCTCACTTCTGCTAGCCATTCAGTGAGTATTTTAGATGAAACTAACGTATCGCCACTT
>CAZVPH010000224.1:0-3761 GCA_964628125.1 uncultured Thiosulfatimonas sp.
GCATTCGCTCATCTAAAACCTCAGCCAGTAGCTGTGCAAAATATTCGTCGTCAAAACAGGCGTCGTTCTTAAAATGGATATATCCCGGGTTTGACGCGCGGCGGGTGCTAAGTATTTCGCCCGTTTCTTTATCGATGTCAAAAGTGGTGGTGTTTTCAAGTTTTAAGCGCGCCATCACCAGGCTTTTGCCGTTATCGACCCCTAGCGGCTCGACGGGCATCCCTTTTTTACGACGGCGTCTTAGTCGTTGTTTGCGCTTTACCTCATCTTCTAGCAGCGGGCGCGCCATGCCTGGCATCCCTTTAATTGGCGCGGTCCAACGGCGGTTTTCGCAAAAGTCGTAAACGCGACTGGCTAAATAACCGGAATCTATTACAGCAAGATCAACATTAAACTCGCTGAGCGCTCTGTCTAGCTCTTCCCATACCTCGTCCTGCACGGGGTCGCCAGAGAGGATTACGTGCGCCTGAACCCAGGACTCTTTACTCTCTTCAAAGTCGACTAGAGTAAATTCGATGCGGTCTTTTTGAATGTCGGCCGCGGCGATGCGGATCACGGCTGGCATGTCGCCAGGGAAAGTCTCCAGGCGAGTGAGCAGGCTGTTTGGGTCAATCGTCGCGGCTTTTGGCTTGGTGGTCTCTGCCAAAAAAGTGTTGGTAAAGGTCGTTAGTTTGGCGCTGTTTTTTTGAATGTCGAGCCACAGCTGCGCGATCTCCTTCCAGCTGTACCCTAAGCCAAACTTGATATAAAACGAGTTGAGGGTAAAGCTGCGATGCTCTTTTTTACGCTCGGGGTGCTGAGCAATCCACACGGCCTTGTCTAGTAGTGCGTCTTTTTGATGCTCTTCGATATGGCTCTCGCATTTTTCACATTTAAAGTAGGCGCGGTCAACGACTTTTTCGCCTTCGGGCAGGCCTGGTTGAAGTTGCCAAGTGAAGTTTTTAAACTTGAGTGTTTGCGCGGCACTGCACTCGGGGCAGAAAATATAACGCTCTTCTTTTGAGCCCTCTTCATAGTCCTCGCTGATCTGGCAGAACCCCTCCTGCGTGGGGGATGACAAATCAAATTTTTTTGAGCGGGTGAATGACTTTAGGCGGTTATTGATAAGCATACCAACATTTCCCTCCCCTCCGATATCCCAAGGCATTGCGGACTTTTCGTCTGTGATTGCGTATGGCAAGTGCTCACCTCGGAATGATTCTGGTGAGTTGGCGCCAGACTTTATGATGCGCACGGGGCCAATCTCTAAAACGTCTTTTGAGTTGGCGTCGTCACGAGTGGCTTTTGAGACCATATCCGCAAGCGCGGGGCTTTCTGAAAACAGTTTTTTGATTTTTGGGTTAAAAGTACGGTCCCTCAGAGTAAGCGTGGGCACGACGATTATCACGTCTTTTTTTGCGTGTTTAACGATATAAAGCAGCCAATTAAGCCACACCTCAGTGCCAGAGATGCCCGATGCCTTTTTAAAAGTCACGCGTTTAGTAGGTGAGTGCACGGATAGCGAATCCATGATCTCGACAATATGTGGGGCGTTGCTGTTACGCCATGGCCCCGGCATGTTTGTACCGGTTTCTAAATATCGGTATTTTTCAGCACACTGGCTGACAGACATGAGCTCTGTCGGCCTAACGCCTTTATTAAACGATCTGCCAATCTCTTCATTGATAGTTTGGCGGGCCTTGTCAAAGGCGGGCTGCGGCTTTGACAAGGCGGTTTTGACGGTGTACCCAAGCTGTTTAAGCCAGTCGTGCGCGGTGTCGCTTAACAAGTAGTGCACTTGCGTCTCGTCGCGCTCGCCCTCGATAGACTGTGCAAACGAAACCGCAAGTGATTGCAATGCTTTTGCGACCAGTGCTTTAATTGCTTGCTGGGCATTGTCCGCATCTGTTTTTGAAACGGTGGCGCTGTAAGCAGAGTGGAACGCTTGCTGCGCCAGCGCCGCCTTGATTTTGTCGCGCTCTAACTGTGCTTGGGCTAGTGTTGTCATTTTTCATCTTTTCCTGTTATCGAGGACGGGTTGTCTGCATTGTGTTGACTTGTTGAGGGTTCATCGGCGAGCCATCTGCGTTGTAGTAGCTGGTTGGATGGGCGTGGCTTTGTGCAGATTGCCCGCCTTGCAGTTGTACTGGCCTGTTTGCTTGATAAGCTGACTGGTTTGGTGTTTGTGCGTTTTGATCACGTGGCTCAAACATTGAGACCATTACACGATCCTTGCCCTGTCCGCGCGGCACAGCTGCTAGATTTATCAACGGATCAAGCAGCATAAATTTACCGCCATCGTCTGAGCGCATCATGGTGCCGATGGTTTGATAGCGGTTTTTTTGCGCGCCTGTGTTTTTGTCCGTATAACTTCCAACAACAACTGCTAAATCGTATTCTCTGTGAACTGCCATGGGTGGCTCCTTTGGGTTTAATGGCCTGGTATTTGAGCAGGCCTGGGTTTACTTTAGGGTTTGAATCAGCGCGTCAACTTCTGTCTTAATCCGTTCGCTGCGCGCTGCGTGATTGCTTTGTGATGATATTTGAGGGCTAAGATTGTCGATTAGACGCTCGACTGCTCCACGAAGCTGGTGCCCAAGCAGCTCAACTGAATTTTTAACGCCGTCTGCATCGAGTCGTTTGCCGTCTTTTAACGCTTGATCCAGTCTTAATTGTTGATTGCCGAAATCCAGTGCAATCGCTTTGTAGTGGGCCCTGTCTTCGCCTATATCTCCCTCGTTTACTTGCATGTCCGGGTCGTCCAGATCGGTAGGCCTGGTGGGCGCAACGGTTGTTGCGCTTGTTGCAGCGGGGATTGCTTGGCCTCGGGCTTGGGCGTGGCGCTCGCTAACATCGGTTCTAGCGCCTTGCGTGGCTTTTATTTGCACCAAGCTCTCTGCGACCTTAACTTTGCCGTTTGGAGCCAGTACAAGGCGCCCTGCTTTATCCCAGCGAGTAACGGTGCTTCGGTTTACGCCCTGCATTCTTGAAAATTCTGATTTTGTAACAATATTGTTCATTTTCTAAGCCTTTTAACTTGCCCTTTTAATAACTTACGTTTTTATTTTTAACTTACAATATAACTTACACTTAACTTATTGATTTTATTAATAACTTACATAACCTACATAACTTACACGGTTATTTTGTATAGTGCATTTCTTTTATTTATTACTATGTGCTTGTATGTATGCTCGTGTGTGCGCGCATGTGTAAGTTCTGCAAGTTCGGTAAGTTGCTATATATTTCATACACTTAAGTGTAAGTTATTCTGTAAGGTTGCTGTTTTTTTGTAAGTTCTGCCTAGTAGTGCTCTTTTATGACTGTTTTAAATGCCATATTATTGTCTGTTCGCCATTGTGCGAGGCTTTGGTCTTTGCCTAATTTGGCGTATGGCCTGCCGGCTTTCTCTAAATTCTCGAATATCAGCGCGCTTGGCTCGTAAATACGCACGCTTTTCTTACTAAACTCCTCATGCCTGTAATCTTCATAGAGGTCGGCGGTCTTTTCGTGAACGCCGTACTTTCTGAGCACTGGTCTTAAGTCCTTTGCTGAGTGCCGGTAGTGCTCACCTTCTGCTAGAGCCCATTTGCTATAAGCTTCGTACAGATTGGCCTTGCTGACTGGCCCGACTGGGAAGTTAGTGTCTCCATTGACCCAGTATTTTATAAAGCGCTGATGGCTGTCTAACCCCAAGTCGATCAGCTCTTCTTTTGAACTGGTCATTGGCGGCTTTGTGCGTGGGTTAAAATCGCCGATGTCTAGCTCGAGCATGAACTGGT
>CAZVPH010000225.1:0-3753 GCA_964628125.1 uncultured Thiosulfatimonas sp.
GAAACTGATTGGTTTTTTGGCGTGGCTGCTCGAACCCTTATAGGCGCCTTGGTTATTCTGCCCCTGCTTTGGTGGAAACGCTCAAAACAACCTGCGTTTAGGGTCGACTTTAACGCTATAAGGGTTTATGCCATGGCAGCGATGCCTATTTTTGGAGGCATGACCTTGATGTACTGGTCTTCGCAATATCTGCCATCTGGTTGGATCGCCATTGTGTTTGCGATGACGCCCGTCACCACTGGAATCATCGCCCACTACTTACTGCCTGATAAACGATTAACGCCACGTAAAGCGGTCGCCATCGCCTTAAGCTTGTCTGGATTGTGGTTGATATTTGCGCCCAATTTAGAGTCTCACTTGCTCGGACTGCAAGTCATTGCCATCCTGGTGGCGCTCTTTTCGGTCGTACTCCACTCATTAGGTTCCGTTCTCGTTAAGCGTTGCGGTACAAGCCTGCCCTCTCTGCATATCGTGATTGGGGCTTTATGGCTGGCCGTTCTCGGCCATTTGGTCATCGACCCTACTGCACTGTTAAACTGGCCAGAACTGCAGGCACGTGAAAGCCTTGCCATTGTTTACGCCGGTGTTATTGGCTCGGTGGTTGGGTTTCTACTCTATTTTTATTTAGTGCGCCATGTCGACGCGATGAAAGTCGCTTTAATTCCAATGATTACGCCGGTGTTTGCGATTCTAATTGGGCATTTTTTAAACGACGAACAACTGAGTTTAAGCCTGTGGTTTGGAACGGCGATCGTAATTGTTGGCTTGATACTGTTTGAATGGCGGTTTAGACCTTCTGGCAAACCGCATTAAAAAAATGACCAGGCCTGGTCATTTTAGAAGTTAAAAATTATCGTTAGAAGTAACAAGTGTCGGTCGACATAAAAAAGAAACTTACCACTCAAGCCCTCTTAGGTACTTGAACATCTCCTTAGCAGATTTAGCGGGTTTACCTTGTTCCAGCTCTTTTTGCGCATTACGAATCCATTGACGCAGCTGTTGTCTGTCTGCGTGCGTATACAGCGTCATAAACTCATTCAGTACGTCATCACCGCCTTCAATCATACGCTCACGCCACTGTTCAAGTTTTTGAAAGTGGACGTTCTGCTGTTTTACCCTGTTTTCTGATTCTGCCAATTTCTCTTTAATTTCAATCAATAAGGCTTCATCTTGGCGCAACATTCTGCCGATAAAGAGCTTTTGACGCTTTAAAGCCGGTCCAATATCCATAGATTTATAGAGAAAAATAGCGTCGGTAAACTTCTCAGGCAGCTGCAGTCTTTTGATCTCACTCTCAGGCATTTCAGCAATTTGATCGCCTAAGTCCGTCACCGCTTGCGCCGCATTTTTTATTTGCGTGCGACTGTCGAACTCTTCTTGTTCCCAATCAAGCGCTTTATGCTCTTTTTTGACTCTGTTTACATTACGTGGTCTAACCATTTGTCACTCCCGACAATTCAATCCATTCTTGTTCTGAAAGTACCGTAATCCCTAAAGATTCGGCTTTTGTAAGTTTAGAGCCGGCTTTTTCACCGGCGATAACGTAATCTGTTTTTGCGGAAACACTGCCGCTAACACGTGCGCCAAGGCTCTCTAATTGTTGCTTAACCTCCTCTCTTGAACCGTGTTGCAAGCTGCCCGTCACCACCACTACCTTGCCCGTAAACGGGGATTGCAGTGTTTCGCTGTCGACAATAGTCGGTGTGGGCCAATGAACGCCAGCTTGAATTAATCCTTCTATCACCTCTCGATTGTGGCACTGCTGGAAGAAGGTAATAATATTATCCGCAACAATTTCGCCCACATCCGAAACCTCTAACAATGCATCTTTGTCAGCTTGTTGTAAGTTTTCCAGCGTTTTAAAGTGTGTGGCAAGATGTTTAGCGGTAACCTCACCGACTTCAGGAATGCCCAGTGCATAAATAAATCGTGGCAATGTGGTGGCTTTTGCTGTTTGTATTGCGTGCACGACCTTTTGCGCAGATTTTTCAGCCATTCTTTCCAGGCCAGACAGGGTTTCAACGTCGAGCGCAAAGAGATCGTCTGGATGCTGAACCCTGTTTAAGTCGATTAATTGATTGATTAGTTTATCACCTACACCCTGTATGTCGAAAGCTTTGCGGGAAACAAAGTGCTGCAAGGCGCGTTTGCGTTGCGCTGGACAGAACAATCCGCCCGTACAACGATAAGCCGCTTTATCTTGTTCTTTTACCACCTCAGAACCACACTCAGGGCACGCTGTGGGCATCTCAAACAGTCGAGCGTTTTCAGGTCGATGGCTTAACACTGGGGCCACCACCTCTGGAATCACGTCTCCAGCACGTCGAACAATCACGGTATCTCCGATGCGAATGTCCTTACGGCCTATCTCATCCAAGTTGTGTAATGTGGCATTTGCGACCATGACGCCACCAACACTGACAGGCTCTAGTCGCGCGACCGGGGTTAAAGCGCCGGTGCGCCCGACCTGAATTTCAATATCAAGCAATTTTGTCCAAACTTCCTGTGCTGGAAATTTGCGCGCAATGGCCCAGCGCGGTGCCTTGGCCGTGAATCCAAGCTTCGCATGATCCGCCAGCAGGTCGACCTTGTAAACAATGCCATCAATTTCATAAGGCAGCACTTCACGCTTTGCTTGCAACACTTCATAGTACTTTGCCAGGCCCTTCGCGCCATAAACCACCTTGGCATCGGGATTGGTAGGCAATCCCCAATGCTTAAACTGCTCAAGCGTTTGGTGGTAGAACCTTGGTAAAGCCCACTCCTCACTGATCTCGCCCCATCCGTAAAGATAAAGGCTTAACTTTCGTTGAGATGCTACTTTAGAATCCAATTGGCGCAAGGTGCCTGCGGCGGCGTTGCGTGGGTTGGCGAAGGGCTTTTCGCCTCTCTCAAGGTGGTCCTTATTCAACTGTGCAAAAACGGCTTTTGACATGAATATTTCACCACGTATTTCCAAAACAGCAGGCCAGCCTTCGCCTATAAGCGTTAAAGGAATCGTACGAATCGTACGAATATTATGAGTGACATCTTCACCGACGCTGCCATCGCCTCGCGTCGTTGCTTGCACCAATTGGCCAGACTCATAACGGATATTAATCGCCAAGCCGTCCATCTTAGGTTCTGCGGCGTAAGCAATTTTGGCTTCATTTTCGAAAAGCGCCTCAGAGAGGCCTTCAACTTTAGCGCCAGTCGCCTCACTTTTTGACTCGATTTTAGGAGAGAGCTTCTCACTAACTTTTCGCGCAAACTCAACCAAATCTTCTTGATTAAACGCGTTGTCTAATGAGTACATCGGCACTGCGTGTTGAACTGTTTTGAAGTGTGACAGTGGCTCGGCCCCAACCCGTTGGGTGGGCGAATCGCGAGTGATTAACTCAGGATGGGCTGTTTCTATTTCTAGTAATTGTTGATAAAGATGATCGTATTGCGCATCACTAATCTCTGGCTGATCTAATACATAATAGGCGTAATCATGTTGCGTCACTGTTTTTTTTAGCGCTTGCAGCGTGTTACGAATAGATTCAATTGACATCATATTAGGGGCTTTAATTAGGAAGTTTAAATAGAGAGTTTATTGTGGCAGTGAGTTTTTAAATGCTTTTTTAGGGATCTCTTGAATCCGCACCTGTAAGTGCAAACATTTTTTAGGAGTTTTAGTTTATTTTACAAAGGAGGCGCGTCGTGCCCTTACGTTAACTTAAGTGACACGAGAGACCTGCGTGAAACTAGTTCGAAATTGAGTCTTCGACA
>CAZVPH010000226.1:0-3748 GCA_964628125.1 uncultured Thiosulfatimonas sp.
CCTACCCCGAAAATACCGCGGGAGGTTTGATGAGCACGGACTTTGTCTCTATTCGGGGCGACATCACACTGGATGTTGTGCTGCGCTACCTTAGAAAACTGGATAGGTTGCCTGACTCTACCGCCGAACTCTTTGTCAGAGACCGAAACGACCACTATCTCGGCACATTGAAACTAACCAGTTTACTCGTGCACGATGAAGACACCTTGGTTCAAGATGTACTTGACATCAAAAACCCTATTATACGCGCCCACCTACCGGCCAAATACGTCGCCCATACCTTTGAAAAAAACGACTTGATCTCGGCGGCCGTGGTCGACGAATACAATAAAATCTTAGGCCGAATCACCATTGATGACGTGGTCGACATTATCCGCGAAGAGGCCGAGCACGCACAAATGGCCAGTGCCGGGTTGGACGAGGACGACGATATATTCGCTCCCGCGGCCCGCTCTGCTAGACGCCGCTCTATCTGGCTTGGTGTGAATGTCATGACGGCGATTTTCATCTCTCTTGTCATCAGTATGTTTGACGCTTCGATCGAGAAACTTGTCACGCTGGTTGTCTTGATGCCGATCATCGCCAGCATGGGCGGTACCGCAGGCACACAGACATCGATTATTGTCATCCGAGCACTCGCCACCGGCAGATTGGTTAAGAGCAATAGCCGCGCACTACTGATTCGAGAGGCCAGCGTTGGCGTACTCAACGGCATGATCTGGGCGATTGTCACCGCCATTGGTGTGTTTGTCGTTTTTCAGGACTACATTCTCAGTGCCATATTCGGCACCGCTTTAATGATTAATTTAATTGCCGCCGCGGTGGCTGGAGCACTTATTCCGCTGTTCTTAAAGCGGATGAAAATTGATCCGGCCTTGGCGTCTGGCCTGATGTTGACCATGGTGACCGACTCACTGGGGTTCTTTGTCTTCTTGGGCTTAGCCACCATCGTGTTGCTGTAATCGTCACTCCGTCCAACGTGGCAGACCGCTTTACCCAGGGCATTCCCAGTTAAACATCGCAGTCATGGAGCTCCCAACCCTTTACAATAAAACTTAAAAAGCAGTTTAAATGCGACATCCTTATTTCTTTCATTTTTCGCCACTTGTAATACACTGCAACAGCCCCTATTATCTAAGATATACCTAATGGCTTAATGATTGGTTTCGCTGTTTTATTTACCTTGCTAAACATCTGCCAACGAACCGAAAAATAAAACCACACAATAGACTTTCAATACGACGTTGATCTTTAGGAGATTAAAATGAAACGCATCAATAAAAAACTTTTAGGAACGGTCGCGATTGCCAGCACTTTGACCTTGATCACCGGTTGTACCAGCACGCCTGAGAGCCGCAATACGGATAGAAACGTCGTCACCGGTATCGCCGCAGTTGGCGGCATACTCGCCGCGAATGCTTTAGGCATCGATAACAACCTTGGAAAAGTCGCCATCGGTGCTTTAACCGGCTACACCGCGCGCCAGGTGTTTAACGAAGTGAACACAGAAGCCGCCAGCGATCCAAATACGGATGTTGAAGCCGTCACCATTGGTGGCCAGGAATATGTTCAGGTCAACGTTAAAAACGTTAACTTCCGCTCTGGTTCTGCTGAGTTAGAATCCTACGAATTAACGCGATTAGAACCGGTTTTAAACACCCTTAGAAAGCACCCAAATACGCGCGTGCACATTGAAGGCCACACGGATTCTGATGGTTCAAATTCCTTCAACCAACAGCTGTCTGAAAACCGTGCCAAAAATGTCTCTTTCCACTTAATGGACAACGGCGTCACGCGTAACCGTATCCAGACTTATGGCTACGGCGAAGAGCGTCCGATTGCGAGTAATGAAACGGCAGAAGGCAAGCGTGAAAACCGTCGTGTGACCTTCCTAATCAGCGAAATTTAATCGTTCACTGTTTAAAGTCAGTTTGACCAGGCCTGGTCAAACTTGAATTTATCTAAAACTCACAAACAAAAAAGCCACTGAATCAGTGGCTTTTTTATTTCTGTCATTCTGGTTTCAATCGTGCCGAATTTACCGGCCATCTTACGCTCTAAGAGACCTCTAGCAGCACGCCTCTTCAAACAAATAAACAGCGTTAACGTTAGTGCTCTCGAGTTGCGACAAACTGTAGATTTGGCCAACGTTCTTCCGTTAGCGTAAGGTTGACGCGGGTCGGTGCAATATAGACCAACAAATCTGCTGCATCGTAGGCGACGTTGTCGCGTACTTTGTCGGTGAACTTATCGATCTCGCTCTTCTCACCAATCACCCAGCGCGCGGTATTGACATTCACGGTCTCAAACAGACAGCTGACGTTATACTCATCTTTCAGGCGCTGCGCCACCACTTCGAACTGCAGAATCCCTACCGCACCCAAAATCAGATCATTATTATTCACCGGACGAAACAGCTGAGTGGCTCCCTCCTCAGAGAGTTGAGTTAGACCTTTTTGCAGCGCCTTCATTTTCATCGGATCTTTTAAGCGCGCACGACGGAAAAGGTCAGGCGCAAAGTTTGGGATACCGGTAAATTTGAGGTCTTCGCCTTGAGTAAAAGTGTCGCCAATTTTTATCGTGCCATGATTATGCAAGCCAATAATATCCCCAGGATAAGCCTCTTCCGCATGCTCACGCTTATTCGCTAAAAAGGTGATCGCTTTAGAGACTTTAATCTCCTTGCCAATACGCACATGCTTAAACTTCATGCCCTTCTCATACTTGCCCGAGACGATGCGCATAAAGGCCACACGATCTCGGTGTGCGGGATCCATATTCGCTTGAATCTTGAAGATGAAACCGGTGACTTTGGTCTCGCTCGCTTTCACAAAACGCGTTTCAGAATCACGGCCCATCGGGGCGGGCGCGTATTTTGCAAAACCATCCAGCAGTTCTTGTAAACCAAAGTTGTTCACCGCAGACCCAAAAAACACAGGTGAGAGAGTGCCGGCTAAAAACTCGTCCAGATCAAATTCGTGACTCGCACCGCGCACTAGATCAATCTCCTCTCGCAGCTCCTCTGCTTGGCCGCCTAACAGCTCATCCAATAAAGGGTTGTCCAACCCCTCAATCAACTCACCGACACCGGCACGCAGACCGTCCGCCGTTTTAAAGAGACGAACCGTATCGTTATAAAGGTGATAAATCCCTTTAAAACGTTTGCCCATGCCAATTGGCCAGGTCATAGGCGCACAGTTTATTTTTAAAACCTCTTCAACCTCGTCCAGCAACTCAATCGGATCACGGCCTTCGCGGTCTAATTTGTTAATAAAAGTTAAAATCGGTGTCGCGCGCAAACGGCAGACTTCCATTAACTTAACGGTTCGGTCTTCCACCCCTTTGGCCACGTCGATGACCATTAACGCCGAATCCACCGCGGTTAATGTACGGTAAGTGTCTTCAGAGAAGTCTTCATGCCCTGGCGTATCCAGCAGGTTAATCATCACCTCTTTATAGGGAAATTGCATCACAGAAGAGGCGATCGAAATACCGCGTTCTTGCTCCATTTTCATCCAGTCGGAGGTCGCTCCACGGTCTGTTTTTCGGCTTTTAACCGCGCCAGCCATCTGAATCGCGCCACCGTACAACAACAGCTTCTCGGTCACGGTGGTTTTACCCGCATCGGGATGCGAAATAATTGCAAAGGTTCTACGTTTGCTGGTTTCTAGGATTAAGGACATCATTTTCTTCTCTTGAATTCGCATCTTAAGTGCAAACATCATTAAGCCGCTAATAAATCAACAGC
>CAZVPH010000227.1:0-3702 GCA_964628125.1 uncultured Thiosulfatimonas sp.
TTCTTTATCCAATCAAAATATATTTGGCTAACTAGTTAAAAAAAATAAATTCATAAACTACCAGGCCTGGCCATTTCTAGGAGGTTCACGGTGTTTAGCGGCAAACTACGGTTCCATTTTCCGAATGGAACTTAGGCCGGAGGTGAGTGTTTTTAAGCGGTTGTCGATTTCTATTTGCGCCTGGCCGTTTGAGTTGATGCCTTGATAGCGCCCAATTTCTTGTGTGTTGCCGGTAATGAGTCGGACGGTTTCGTTGAGTTTAAAGAAGTCGTGGGTTTGCCAGTAGTCTGCGAAGGTTAAGGTTTCAATCAGGCTGTTTTGCCACGCGCCTGACGCGCTGCTTTGCTGTAACAGTGGTTGGACGTTTTGAAAAAACGTTGCAAACAGGGCGTCTAAATTAAACATTGAGACACTGCTGGAGCCGTCGGTGAGTTGCGGAGAGTCTCGGTTGATGCCGATGCCGATGATGAGCGTGCGCTGGCTTTTTTGAGGCACCAACTCAATCAGCATGCCGGCGACTTTACCTTGCTCACTCGCAAAGTTACTCGTACTGCTCATAAGGTCATTCGGCCATTTTAACGCGAGTTTATCGGGAATGAGTTCGTGCAGACACTGATGGAGCAGGGCGGCGATGTGTAGGCTTAGGAGGCCAGAGATTTGATATTCTTTGGGCAAAGGGTAGGCCAGTGAAAAGATGGCCGATTTTTCATTGGTCATCCATTGGCGGTGCTGTTGACCATAGCCTGCCGTTTGAATCTTTGTGGTGCAAAACAGCGGTTTTGTCAGGGATCGCTCTGCCACATACTCTTTTAAGAAACGACTAGTGGAGTCGATGCTTTCTAAAGTGAGTGTGTCGTACGGAAGCTTGTATGACGTGTCGCGCGTGGTTTGATTTTCAGTATCGTTCGCGTTGTGTTCGGTTGGGTGTTGCATTGCGGCTTACTCAAAAAAAAGACGGCTCATTATAATCTGTCACGCAAGATATCAGGGGATTATTGACCAGGCCTGGTCAAACCCGCAAGATCCTGGCGGTTCGGTTTTGCGTACAGATCTTGTTAAATGACTTCGTTCAATAGCTCCGTTAGAAATGAGCAGGCCTGCTCAAACTGTTCGCGGGGGCCGTTTACGGTTTTTTATTGAGGTTTAAGTTAGGTTGCAGTTGTTGTTCGTGTTGCTCGACATCCCACGGCAGTAATTCGGCTGAATGGTGCAGCTTGTGCAGGTAGTGTTCAAAGTGATTGAGTATGTCGGTAATCATATTATGACGATTGTAACCGTACACATCATAGGCTTCGCCACCTTCTCTTAAAAAGACCATGGCGCGATAGTAAAGTTCTTCTTCTGCGCCGTCCTGCTCTTCCAGCAACAGTTCTGACAGCGCAAAACCTGGAACGGTTCGCTCACATAAACGCACCTCGTAAATAAAGGGCATCTGTTCAGATTTAAGTACCTCGATTCGAGTTCTTAAAGGATCGTTGTCGATGTAAACACTGGATTCCCAACCACGACGTTTTAGCTCAATTTGCACGGTTTGCATGCTTTCGTGGGCGACGTTTTTAATGAAGCTTGAAACCTCTTTATCGCTGGGGTATTCCACCAGCTTTGCCAGTCGATCTTTCCAGTTAGCGCCATCTTTATCCAGCGCTTTGCCGGTGTTACGCACGGCGCTTTTTAGACTGACTTCGCGCTTACTCTCGATGACCAACGCGCGCCACATCCCCACCATAGCAATCAACATAATGATGGCAAACGGCAGTGCACTGACGATGGAGGCGGTTTGTAACGCCTTAAGTCCACCGGCTAACAGCAATACAGCGGCGACGGTTCCCAGCAATACCGCCCAGAAAATACGCTGCCAAACCGGGGGTGCATCGGTGCTGCCGGTGGAGGCCAGTGAGTCGAGGACTAAGGCGCCCGAGTCGGCAGAGGTTACAAAGAAGGTGATGATTAAAATCACCGCCAAGGTGGACATCACACTGCTGAAGGGCAAGTGCTCAAACAGCTGAAACAGCGCCACGGCGTGGTCGAGTTGCACCGCTTGAATAAAGGTGCGGTAACCATCTTGCATGATTAAGTGCAAGGCCGTGTCGCCAAAGACGGAGAACCAAAAAAAGGTAAACAGGGTCGGCACAATCATCACCCCCAGCACAAACTGGCGGATGGTGCGGCCTTTACTGATTTTGGCTATAAACAGCCCCACAAACGGCGCCCAGGCGATGGTCCACGCAAAAATAAAAATGGTCCAATCCCCAATCCACACACCCGATGAATAGGCTTGTAAGTTAAAGGTGCGCTCGACAATATTGCCTAAATAACTGCCGGTGTTTTGTAAGAAGGTCTCTAAAATAAAGATGGTCGGTCCGGCGATAAACACAAACAGCATCAACGAGACCGCCATGGCGATGTTCAAGAGCGAGAGGCGTTTGATGCCTTTATCCATTCCGGCGACGACCGAAAAAGTTGCCAGGCCTGTAATCAGAGCGATCGCAGCAATTTGCACCGTGGTGTTGATAGGAATTGAAGGAATTAGATAGTGAAACCCAGCATTAATCTGCGTGACCGACAAACCAAGCGTGGTCGCCAAACCAAAGACGGTGCCTAAGATGGCAAAGGTATCGACACTGTGACCAATGGGGCCGTAGATGCGCTCACCAATTAAAGGGTAGAGCGTCGAGCGCATGGAAAGCGGTAAGTTATGACGAAACGAAAAGTAGGCGAGAGTTAAGCCAACCAAACCGTAAATAGCCCAAATGTGAAAGCCCCAATGAAAGAACGCAATCTGCATCGCCTCTTGAGCCGCGCCCACGGTTTCGGCAGGACCATCGGGGGGCGTGGCGTAATGCAACACCGGTTCTGCGACGCCAAAAAACAGCAGTGCAATACCGTAACCCGCTGAAAACAACATCGCAAACCAAGCGGTAAACGAATATTCAGGCTCGCTGTGGTCTTGGCCAAGTTTTATTTTCCCCCAGGGCGAGAGCGCAATCGACACAATAAACACCAAAAAAATAGCCACCGACAACATATAGAACCAGCTAAAATTTTGGGTAATGCTGGCCTGGAGACTGGCAAAAAAAGTGCCGGCCAATTCAGGGTTGCTGAGCGTGCCAATGATGATCAAGAGGATAACGGCAATGGCCGGAATAAAGACGGGAAGCAATAAAGTGGAGCGAAATCGAGGGGTAGACACAGGCATAGAGTTAAGGTTTCTTTTAATAAAAGTACGCCTACCCTAACAAAAATTACTTTAAATTACGAATCGAGAGTGCTCGTTTAAAAACTCCGGTAGAGTGTGGAATGTTTTATTGATGGTGTTTAATTTTGCGTAAGGTCGTATTTGAACGGAAGCCGAACGACAGTTGTCCGCCGAAGAGCAGAGGCAACAGTATGGGTGGATTAAGAATGTAGCTTAGTAAGACCTTGCAAGTAAATATATTAGCATGCTCTAATATCTCTCGGCTCAAACGGGGTAACTACTGCTTAGTGGTTGTGGTTATGATGAATTTGACGGAGTGACTTGATCTACTTTTGATGCGTTGCCGGTCTAGTTTTCGTTAAGTTTCCCGCTATTCACTCGATTTGAGATAAAGGCATAGGATTAAAATGTTTAAAGTAACATCGAATTAAAATTGAGTTAAAAAGGAACAGTATGAGCATAAAACATTCGCATCCATTCAAAGTGTTTAGTGGTGGTGCTGCAGT
>CAZVPH010000228.1:0-3682 GCA_964628125.1 uncultured Thiosulfatimonas sp.
CGCCAAACGTCCTGCCTCGATGCTTTGGGCAAAAGCTTGCGCCATCAGTACAGGTTGATTGGCGCCGGCAATGGCGGTATTGAGCAATATGCCGTCAACTCCCATTTCCATGGCCTGTGTGGCGTGTGATGGTTTGCCAATGCCCGAGTCGATAATTAAGGTCACTTCAGGAAACCGATCGCGAATTGCTTGAATCGCATACGGGTTCATCAATCCTTTGCCTGTTCCAATCGGCGAGCCCCAAGGCATAATCACCTCACAGCCTAGTTCTACTAAATGTCGGGCAATCACCAAGTCATCGGTACAGTAGGGCAAGACTTTAAAGCCGTCGTTAAGGAGAATTTCAGTGGCTTTGACCAAATCAATGGGGTCGGGTTGCAGGTTGTAATCGTCACCGACCAACTCCAGCTTTATCCAGTCGGTTTGAAACAGTTCACGGCTCATTTTGGCCATATTTACCGCTTCGGTCACACTGTGACAACCAGCTGTATTCGGCAATAGATGCAAGCCGAGTGATTGAATCAACTGCCAAAAGCTTTGCCCAGCGTTTGCGTGCGGGTTTTGTCTGCTTAGGGATAGTGTGACCACTTGCGCGCCTGAGGCCTGAATGGATTGTTGCATCATTTGCGGCGAGGGGTAGAGTGCGCTGCCAATAAGCAGGCGGCTAGTCAGTTGCGTGCCGTAAATGGTCAGTGGCATTTTAAGAGGGCTGATGTTCATTTAACCCCCTTGAATCGCTGAGATGACATCAATGTTGTCATTCGGTTTTAGTGTGATCGATTTGTATTGTGAGCTCGGGATAAATTGATGGTTAATTAAAATGGCATACGGTTGCTGGGCGCCAAAGAGTGCCAATATCTTCGATAAAGGCATGGCCGCTTGGATCGTGCAGGGCAAGTTATTAATAAGAACGTCAAAGGAATCAGGCATGAATTGTCTCCACTAAATCTTTAAAATACGGGATTTGAACGGTAGGTTGAACCTTTTGCAAGGAACACCGTTTAATATTAGGCAGGCCTTCTGAGTTTTTAAACGATTGTTTGAATTTTAAGGTGGCTTGCGCTTGCTGAATCACCGATAAGCATTGTTCAACCAAAGTGGGGGCTAACAGATAACCGTGGCGAAACAGTCCGTTAACCTGAATGGCCTGCCCATTAACGGTAATTTTGGGTTCGTTATCGGGTAAGGCTGGCCGCAAGCCGGCTTGTATCTCTAAAACTTCTGCTTCAGCAAAGCCTTTATGCAGGCTGTAACAACTGGATAGCAGTTCTAAAACCGATCGAATCGTCGGTTGGCGACGGTCTTCCGACTCAGTTTGAGTGGCACCAATGACAAAGTGGTGATTGGCTTTGGGTGCAATGTAAATAGGATAGCGTGGATGCATTAGCCGGACAGGCCTGCTTATATCGACTTGGGGCGCGTGAACGCGAATCACCTCACCGCGCACGCCACGAAGATTTGGGTTGACGGTGTTGGCACCCAAACCACGGCAATCAATCACCCAGTCAAAGTGTTTACTTTGACGGCTAAAAGTGACCTGATTACCGTGAGATTCTACTGAGGTATTGTGAAACCAAGCGATTTTACGTTTTTTAAGGGTGAGTGCCAAACTGCTCAGCAATTCACGGTTATCCAGCTGCCCTTCATTTGGCAGATAGAGAGCGTTCATAAAAAGTTTTGATTGACCGGCTAAACCTGGTTCGAGTTTTTCTAGAGCCGATTTGTTCAAGGGTTTCACGTTTAAACTATCATGTCGTTTGAGTCGACGTTGAAAGTCTAATAAATAAGCGTGATCTTGGTTATGCGACAAAATCACGCTGCCTTGTTGTTGAAAAAACACCGGAGCTTCCAGAGTGTTTAAAAATATTGGCCATAAATTAAGGCTGTGTTCACCCATGTGCATAATGTTTTTAGAGGCTTCAGTGGATTCGGCCAAGGGTGCAAGCATAGCCGCCGCCAAGTAAGCTGCACTGTCGTGACCGTGTTGGCTATCTTGATCAAACAGGGTCACCGCATACTGTTCGGATAGGTTTTTTTGGGTCAGCGAAACTGCTAGCATTCTGCCCATTAAACCTGCACCCAATATCGCAATACGACAGGGTGCTAAAGTGCCGTTTGAGGTGTTCATCAGCCGATTTCCTTCTGATAAATTTCACTGCCCGCTTCACGAAACTCCTGGGACTTGGCTTTCATACCCCTTTTAATCTCTTCAAGTGTGATTTCGGTCACATTGCCTGTGGCGTTAGCGGCTTCCAGTTGGGCGGCGTAATCACGCACATCTTGGCTGATTTTCATGGAGCAAAATTTTGGCCCACACATTGAGCAAAAATGCGCGACTTTTCCAGACTCTTGTGGAATCGTCTCATCGTGATATTGCCGTGCACGTTCAGGGTCTAGGCCTAAATTAAATTGGTCTTCCCAACGGAACTCAAAACGTGCTTTAGAGAGAGCGTTATCTCTAATTTGTGCCCCAGGATGACCTTTGGCTAAATCACCCGCATGTGCGGCAATTTTGTAGGTGATTAAGCCTTCTTTTACGTCCTCTTTGTTCGGCAGACCTAAATGCTCTTTTGGCGTTACGTAACAGAGCATGGCGCAACCGTACCAACCAATATTGGCCGCGCCAATTCCAGAGGTAATGTGGTCGTAACCCGGTGCAATGTCGGTGGTTAGTGGTCCTAAGGTGTAAAAGGGGGCTTCACCACAATGCGTGAGCTGCTTGTCTATATTGGCTTTAATCATGTGCATAGGCACGTGACCAGGGCCTTCTATAATTACCTGTACATCATGTTTCCATGCAATTTGAGTGAGTTCGCCCAGGGTCTCCAGCTCGGCAAACTGCGCCTCATCGTTCGCATCGGCAATCGAACCTGGTCGCAAACCATCGCCCAATGAGAAAGTAACGTCGTAGGATTTCATGATTTCACAAATCTCTTCAAAACGCGTGTACAAAAAGTTTTCTTGATGATGTGCCAAACACCATTTGGCCATAATAGAGCCGCCACGAGACACAATGCCGGTTATGCGTTTGGCCGTCATCGGCACGTAGTGCAGCCGTACGCCGGCGTGAATTGTAAAGTAATCGACGCCTTGTTCGGCTTGTTCAATTAACGTGTCACGAAACACTTCCCAAGTCAGATCTTCGGCAATGCCATTGACCTTTTCAAGCGCTTGATAGATGGGTACCGTACCAATTGGTACGGGAGAGTTACGTATAATCCATTCGCGGGTTTCGTGAATATTGCGACCTGTTGATAAGTCCATTACCGTGTCCGCGCCCCATTTGGTTGCCCAAACCATTTTTTCTACCTCTTCGGCAATCGATGAGCCGACTGAGGAATTACCAATATTGGCGTTGACCTTAATTAAAAAGTTCCGGCCAATAATCATCGGTTCTGTCTCTGGGTGGTTGATGTTTGAGGGAATAACTGCACGACCACGTGCCACTTCGTTACACACAAACTCCGGGGTGATGGCTTCTGGCAAACTGGCTCCAAACGACTCGCCAGCGTGTTGTTGACTTAACAGCTCATCACGCACTTCTGCGCGCTTCATGTTCTCACGAATCGCAATGTACTCCATCTCTGGGGTAATAATGCCTTGACGGGCGTAGTGCATTTGCGTGACATTTTTACCGGTTTTCGCGCGTTTTATTTTAGGAAGATGTTCAAAGCGGATTGCG
>CAZVPH010000229.1:0-3676 GCA_964628125.1 uncultured Thiosulfatimonas sp.
ATGGCAAATCACCTTAATGATCCACCAAGCAGATGGCTCGCAGATTCAGATCCCCTACCCTTTGGAGACACGTAACCGCTAAAAAGTAGACGTTTAAGACGTTTAAAGAAAACGTCTTAAACCTCAGCACCTACGTAATGCGGCCTATGTATTGGACAGTCATCGCAGATTTAAATTAACGCTTGGCTTGTAAAGCTGCGACCACGCTTGGGTGCACAAACTCGGACACATCACCGCCTAACGCGGAGATCTCTCTAACCAGACTGGATGAGATAAACGCATACTGCTCGGAAGGCGTCATAAACATGGTTTCAATTTCGGGCGCCAGTTTACGGTTCATGGACGCCAGTTGAAATTCATACTCAAAGTCAGATACCGCACGCAAACCCCGCAACAGAACGCTGCCACCAACACTGCGGACAAAGTCGACCAGCAAGGTGTCAAACCCCATCACCTCAACATTTTCAAACTCGGCCAATACGGTTTGGGCCAGCGCAATGCGCTCCGCCAAACTGAATAACGACTGCTTATTACGATTGTCGGCCACGGCAATGATCACTCGCCCATAAAACCGCGCCGCGCGCTTTATAAGATCTGCGTGACCGGTGGTAATGGGGTCAAATGTGCCGGGGTAAACCGCTGTAATTTTCATAATAAAAGGGTGCTCGCTAAGGGACTTAAACCCTTTACAGCTCAAGTGTGGTGGTGGATTATTAAAATTTCGGGGTATGATAACCCGAATGACAAGCCGATTAAAAGAAAAGTGCCGCCGTTTTACTAAGGGATTCCTTCAAACCAGTCTTTTGAAACGCCTTATTGTCAAAACCTATAATGCCACTTAAGAGCCTTGTCTATTACGCAACAATCCAAGACATCATCAACCGTATTTCCCCTAAGCTTGCGTCTTAGGCTCAACTGGCCTTACAAAACAGCCCGAATCGAACCTGTGGCGTACTTTTTTCACGATGACAGGTCCAACCCTCTGGCAGACTTGGCCACTCTAAATGTTTCTCTTGTTCTAAATACAACCAGGCCTGGTTAGTTTGAATTATCCCACTTATAAACAGCTTATCCACAGCCGCCTGCATCAACTCTTGATGAAAAGGCGGATCTATAAAAATAAGATCAAAGGGTGGCTCTGTACCGGGTTTCTCCGGACACAATGCCGCTTGCTCTATCCAGTTTAAACTATCGGTTTGAATCACTTTGGCGCGGTCAGTTTTTAAAGTGTTCAGGTTGAGTTTTAGTTGCTGGGCATTGCGGGCGTCGAGTTCTAAAAACACGACTTCGCGTGCGCCTCTAGAAAGCGCCTCAAAGCCTAATGCGCCTGAGCCCGCAAACAGATCCAAACAGCGCGCGCCGGCCACGTCAAACTGCAACCAGTTAAACAGGGTCTCACGCACGCGATCTGAAGTAGGACGCAAACCCTCTGCCATTAAAACCGGTAATTTGCGCCCGCGCCACTCACCGCCAATAATTCGTACCTCGCCCATCGAAGAGTGACCAGGCCTGGTCGATTTTGCAGCCGGGGCTTTTGACGCAATGCGGGCAGACGAATCACGTGCAGAATTTATGACAGGATTTGCAGCACTGCTTGCACGACGGGGTTTAGAATGTTTTTTTGAGTTTTTTAGGGGAGGAGTTTTCGTCATCAGTCCGCTCTTTATCTGTCAAAAATTATGTGAGGCGCTCTGCTTAGAGTTCTACTTAGAATTCTACTTAAGGGTCTAATCGACAAAAGAAGCGCTGGTCGCGTTATTTGTTTTACTCGCGACAGCCGCCTTAGTCCAGTAAACGTATCTCGCTTGGGGTGATGCTGATTTTCTTGGCTTTCAGCAGACGTCCTAAGGTTTTTTTATAGGTGGCTTTACTGGTGCGATAAGCTTGAAAAATTTCCTCTGGCGAACTTTTATCAGTGATCGTTGAAACACCGCCCTGCTCAGTTAAGTGCGCCACAATTTTATCGCCCAACTCATCGCGCGCGGCCGCGCCGTGGCGTTGAATCCGTAAGTTAATGCGGTGGTCGGGACGGATGCCTTTAATGTAACCTTTAAGTTTCTGCCCCATTCTCAGCGGTTGCAGAATATCCGAATTATGCACCAAACCTAAATGCGTACCATTGATCACGGCCGTGTAGCCCATGTCGCTGCGACTGACCACCATTAAACTGACCTCTTGACCACTTTTAAAGTTGTCATTAATTTCGTGTAAATGCAGACTCAATTTACTGGAGGCCGCGATTCGACCGCTTAAATCAATATACAGATAGACACAATACCCGCGTCCAACTTCCATCGGTACACGTTGCTCAGCAAAAGGCACCATCAAATCTTTCGGCATTCCCCAGTCCATAAAAGCGCCGGTGCGATTCACGTCAGTAACCATTAAATAGACCACCTCACCTACCGACGCCATCGGTTTTTCGGTGGTGGCGACCAATCGGTCTTGCGAATCTAAATGCACAAACACATTCAGCATCTGCCCCACCGCCGCCTCGGCCGGATTGGAAGGCACATAACGCTGTGGCAATAAAATTTCACCCAACTTTCCTCCATCCACATAGAGCCCAAACTCAACGGTTTTGACTATTTTGAGTTTATTCATTTGTCCGATTTGAGCCATTATTTACGCCTTAATTCTGTGAGTATGTCTGTGAATTGATCTATGAGCAGGTTGACAGCTTACGACATATTGCTTTGCCATAATTTAAAGTTCGTTCGTGCATTTTTTATCGTGATACGCCCGTGAAAGTCTATGAGCAGTCGATGCAGCGCCCGCGAACAATTATAACCAGGCCTGCTGCTTTTTGCTGAGATTAGCCAGTGATTTTGGCACAGAATTAGAGGCTTTTATTCTTGCGCCACTATTTATATGTCGCGTCTTACCATCATACCTGAGCAACAGCACGTCTTCCGGTCACCACTGCAACAACGGCTTACTTCAGCAAATCGCTTTCAATCGGATGATAATGGTTTGCAGCGCGCATTAAGCTGTGCGCAGTGAGAGCGGGCACGCCGTAAACCTCGGTAATACTGGCGTATTTATGCTGGATATAATCAAGCAACCGGTCGAAGTCTCCGTCGCCTGACAGCAGAATCACCCGATCCACTTGAGGCGCAATCTCAAGCATGTCGATGGTAATGCCCACGTCCCAATCGCCTTTGGCGGAGCCGTCGCGCCGTTGAATGTAGGGCTTGAGCTTAATCTCAAAGCCCATTTGCTGCAAGGCGTTTTGAAACTTACGTTGGCCGGCGTTATCGCTGTCAATCGCATAGGCGATGGCGGAAACAATGTCGCCCTGAGAAGCTATGCGTTGCCACAGTTTCTGATAATCAAACTGTCGATCATAAGCGTGTCGGGTGGTGTAGTAGATGTTCTGCACATCCACAAAAACCGCAATTTTGGGCTTACACGCGAGCTTAGACGGCGTACGGCTGTGGATCGCTTCCGGGTTTAAAACCACTCAAACACCGCGTCAGCCGATTGGCGGGTTTTTGTGGGCTGTGGATTGACTCGATAACCAAATGCAACCATGTAAGCCATCTGATATTCTGAGGTATCGACGCCAAATTCAGTGGCCAAAACAACATTGCTTTCTTTCTGTTTAAAGCCTTCAATCGGGCAACTGTCTACGCCCAGTAACGCCGCACTGGTCATCATGTTTGCCAGAGCGATG
>CAZVPH010000230.1:0-3676 GCA_964628125.1 uncultured Thiosulfatimonas sp.
AAACCAACCGGTTAAAGACAGTTTCTGGTACTTTTAACAGCCTTAAAGCGCTGAGTCACACCCCTGAAGCGGGTTGCTGAAACCTAGTTTTATCAGGAGAACAGAACTAGAAATTTGACCAGGCCTGGTCACTTTAAGATCGATGCAAAGAGTGGCGAGGTGTTACGTTACTTCTGCAAAATAGCGGTAGGCGTTATATCCCCACGCATCGCCTTCCAACGATTGAGTGAACGCACTATCCGCAATACAAACCTTGCGGTCATCGGGTCTGGCGAGATGTATTTGAAATAGCCTAACGCGATCAGATTCTGGACCGACTCTTTCTCAGTCTCTGAACCCATTAAAATCACAGGCGTTTGCAGAATGGTTGGATTCATATAAGTCACTTCTGCCCAGTAGGGTTCCATCACCTTGGCTAAGTTGGCCGCAATAAAGATGGCCAGGTAGCTTCGATGTGTCGAATAACGACGCGATTCAATTTCGGCCAACATCGCCGTTTTGTTATTGAACGCCACCACTTCTACCCCATAATTCTTTAAGAACTGACTTAAAATAGAAAATCGCTGCGCATTGTCTTCGCAAATCACGACTTTTTTACCTTGCAACCATCTGAACCGCTCTTTATAAGACACAGCGTACCTGCACTTTAACCACTATTTGTTTCATGTTTACTCTTTATCGTCATGAGTTATTAGACAGGCTAACCGCCGACATAGAGTGCTATTTTACCGATCTTTTCTTATATACGCTGCTTTAAACTCATCTCTTTACCGAATGTTTAAAAAGCCTAGCAAACATCGCTCGCACAAATAAAAAAGCCCACTTAACAACTTGTTGTTAAGTGGGCTTTACAGTCAATCCAGTGAATAAACATAAAGTTTATCCTTGTCACTTTGAGACGTTATTTAATCTCTGAAAGTAGATCTGGATTCATCACTAAGTTTCTAACACCATGCGCATGGTCTTCATCAAACGCATTGCTCTTACACCAAGTCGCAACACTGTCAATGCTCACCTTAGCCACTTGTGGGCGAACACTCCAAGTGACTTGAAACGGTGAGCCTTTCTCATTGTAGCCAGGACCTGTGGTCGAACCCGCGTACTGAACAGCTTCTCCAGTGTTATTTGGAATGTTCACCGCTTGATGCAGACCATTGTTAACGCCCAGTTTGTTCAACTCATTAAAGTCGAGCGCATTTTTATCGTTTACCAGCACATACACTTGCGCTTCAACGCGCAACTGAGGATTGCCAATCGCATCATTTAAGCAAGCGCCTAGCGTCGGACCAGGGCTAACTTGAGCGGTGGAGTGAACATAGTGAACTTCAATAGTATCACCAGGGTAGAGACCGCCGTGTGGGCTTGGACAAACTTCCATTGCAACTTTTTTAGCTTCGCTGGCACTCAAAGTACCGTTGTAAGCATAGCCGCTCAGGTAGCCTTTGCCATCTCCATTGCCTGCAAATTTAGTGAACTCACCGCCCTTGTGTTCCGCATTCTTATGAAAGTGAATGTTACATAAATTCATATTGGTGTAAGCCGGCGCTGAATTATAGGCGATCGTGTTTTGACCATTTTTTAGATCAATATCACGCGGGGCTTGTGGCCCAAACCCTTTCTTGGCGGTGTTGGCGGCTAATGCAGCGCGCTGTTCAGCAACGACTTGGTCAGAAACAGGTCCCTGTTGAACCTTATCCTGAGGAGCTATTGTGCTACAGGCTTGTAAAAAGGCGGTTGATACTAGTACTGCTATGATTTTTTTATTCATGGTGAACTCCGGAGTCTGTATTCTCTTTCTCTGCTGTTAAAAGTATGAGCCGCTGACGCTGCACAAAATTTCTAAAAGGAGTATACAAAACAACTCAAGGACCCATAATAGCAATCCCTTATGATCACCATAACCTTTTGGTCGAAATAGGCTGTTTACATTGTTTCATTAACCTGTCCTCCTCATCTTTTCTCCCATAAACCGTACGCTATACTCCCAGTAGACACGCCAGTCCCTTTTAAACAGTGACAGCACTTAAAGCCTAGTGAACTCAGTGCTGGTTATTAACCGTTAGACTGAAGCTTAATCGTTGCTCGATGAATCTCCCTAATTTGTAAAGGTGTTATAAAACCGCTGGGTAGATTAGAATAGAGGGTTAAATATATTACTTTATTTCAGGAATAATCGACTTATGAGCTGCAAAGACCAATACACCTATTCTACTTTTTGTCGTTCACCTAACGACGCAATGAAAGAGCCTATGTTTTTTGGCCAAAACGTCAATGTCGCGCGTTACGACCAACAGAAATACCCTATTTTTGAAAAGCTGATTGAAAAACAGTTAAGTTTTTTTTGGCGTCCTGAAGAGATCGACCTTTCAAATGACCGTAGTGAGTACGCCAACCTGCCGGACCACGAACAGCATATTTTTATTAGTAACCTCAAATATCAAACGTTGTTAGATTCGGTACAAGGCCGTTCACCAAACGTTGCGTTGCTGCCTTTAGTGTCGATTCCTGAGTTGGAAACTTGGATTGAAACCTGGGCCTTTTCTGAAACGATTCACAGCCGTTCCTACACGCACATTATTCGTAATATCGTGGCCGACCCTTCGTTGATTTTTGACGATATTGTCAGAAACGAAGAGATCACCAAGCGCGCTGAGAGTGTCACGCTTTATTATGACAAACTCATCGCTTTAACCAATCAAATGTACGCCAATGAGATTAACTTAAGCAAAAACGACGCCTTCCGTAAAGAGATTAAAACCGCTTTGTACCTGACAATCGTCTCCGTTAACGTACTGGAAGCGATTCGTTTTTACGTCTCATTTGCGTGCAGCTTTTCATTCGCAGAGCGCTCCTTAATGGAGGGCAACGCCAAGGTCATTAAACTGATTGCACGTGATGAGGCGCTGCACATGTCAGGCACTCAAAGCATTATTTTGCTGTTAGCAGAAGGCAAAGACGATCCAGAAATGGCGGTGATTGCACGCGAACAAGAAGAGAATGTTTACACCATTTTCCGTCAAGCGGCGCAACAAGAAAAAGATTGGACGGATTATCTGTTTAAAGATGGGTCAATGATTGGCCTAAACGCGAGCATCTTAAAAGACTATGTTGAGTACATCACTAACGTACGTTTAAAGGCCATTCGCCTAGAGCCGATCTTTGAAGCACGCACCAATCCGCTGCCGTGGATGAACAACTGGCTAATCAGTGATAACGTCCAAGTCGCCCCACAAGAGTCTGAAATCAGCTCTTACCTAACTGGGCAAATTGACTCTAAAGTGGATAAAGATGATTTTAATGACTTCTCTCTCTAAGGGAGTTCATTAGAGATTCTGATTCCTCGCACCACACTTATTAAAAAACCGCAAAAAAGGTCCCTTTTTTGCGGTTTTTTTTGTGACTGCTCCAGAACAATTTAATTAACCAGGCCTGGTCGATTAATAAATTTACCGGCAAATAGACTCATGAGGTGACAACAACTCACTCAATCCTTGCAACGAGAATTGGTAGAGCTGCTCGCCAAACCGTCGATGCTTTAAAGTAATTTCGATAGAGTGCCCTGCTTTTAATTGAGCCAATAAAGTCTGGTAAAGCGCCTGCATCGCCGTCATGGTTCTGACCTCACCACTGGCCACTTCAAGGCGTATTTTATTTGAGACTTCCTCTGTGGTGTTGG
>CAZVPH010000231.1:0-3656 GCA_964628125.1 uncultured Thiosulfatimonas sp.
GTCTATCAATAACATTTTCGTGGATTTCTTTCCTGTAAAACTCACCTCTATCAGCTCCTTCAGCGACCTTAAATTTTAATTTGATGTTTTTATCATTAATTTTTTATATTTTTTACTAATAGTTAAGCTATTGGTTTAACTATCTTTAAACTCTAAAAGTTGAGATCGTTGCAAAGTTTATTTCCATCATTTAATTTCATAAATATTTCTTTAATGTTGAAGGTTTGGATTTAATGTCTAAGGTTGATTAGTATTTGGTAACCGTGGAGGGCGGTATAACGACTTAGATGCAAAACGGGTAAAGTCAGCAGGTCCTCTCGTATTAAATACAGGCTATTTACAATACGTCCATTGCCGTCCGTAAATGGGTGGATGGCTTCGAATTGATAGTGAGCAACTGCCAGTCTAATTAAGGGCTCTAATTCAGGTTGGCTGTGAATAAATTGTTCCCAATTGCTGAGTAAAGCTCTAATGAGTTCTTCATCCTCTGATGGTGTGTAAATAGTCGTTCCTAATTTTCCACTTGCCAGGGCGGTTTTGGTTGTTTACGAATTTGCATTTGTTGCTCCTTAATCGACACGTTTTTAACCGATTCTATGGCGAGGGGCTAACCAAGGTATGTGATTTTAATTCAGATGTTTCTATCGTTCACTGCGCGGGTCATGTTGATGGTTCATTGCGTTTGTGGTGCGAGCCCAAGAGGTGTTAAAGTATCTATGTAACATGGGGAGAGGTTTGTGGAGAGTGCGAGTAAACAGGTTTCTAAGGCAACCACAAGTAGCTATGAAAAACGTTTTAATGGGTTAATGAAACGCTTCTCAAAAGAGACTGGCTTATCTATGCCGTACTCTATGTATGAGTTTTTGCGTTGGGCTGACCAACTGGCCTCTAAACTATCCAACGCGACTCGGAGGCAATATCGCAGCGCGATTAAATATTGTCTGAGAGAATATAAGATAAATTTCGATGAAGTAGTTCCCGACTTCTTGCGCTCCGACATGACGAGAGCACAGGTCAGAAGTTATCATGGAAAAAGAACGTCGGCTCTTAAATCTAAGTTCATTCGGCCTACCTCATTAACTCAATTACTGAACTATTTAGAGTCATCAAAATCGAAGTCGGCTTGGTTGGTGCGAGATATATTAATTGCGTCAAGCTATTTTGGATTGAGGCCTATTGAATGGATGAATGCCACTTGGGCTCTTGAGAGCTCTGTTCAAAGAGGGTTGCTGGTTAAAAACGCAAAGCATTCAAACGGTCGATCGCATGGTGATAGTCGGACTGTTTGGATGGTAAAGGCAGAAGAAGACGATGATGCATTGTTAGTAGGGCAGAATGCGGTAAAAGCAGCCGACAGACTCATTCAGTTTTTTCAGTGTCTCAATGCGCACATCGTTGACTATTTTACTGCAGACTCGACGGCCAGTGAGAGTGAGAACGCAGAGTCTTTGCAGCTCTTACAGCGACAGGAAGCAGAGGTTTATCTTACAAAAGCACGGCAATTTCTGAGTCAACTTTATCGAACGAATCCAACGCTGAATAAGCAGGCTAAGCGTAATCGAATTACTCTATACAGTGCTAGGCATCAGTTTGCTGCAAACGCTAAAAAGTCAGGACTTGCACCAGAGGAGGTCGCGGCTCTCATGGGGCATGCCTCGATGGAAACTAATCAGGAATCTTATGGCCGCAGAGTCAGCGGAGTACCAGGAGGCTTTGGCGTGGTCGCAGACCAGGACGATGTTGCACGAGTGCTTGAGCGTTCGCCTACAGACAATGCCTCGATGTCTGATTTTGGCCGCTAAAAAGAGTCAGAACATCAAGACACCAAAGCATTAAGCACGACAATGACGACGCTGACGACACCGGCTCTACCAAGTCGCCATTTTTTTGCGAACGCCGCGAAGCAACTCAGATCTTGAGCCCCTACGTGAACCTCTAAATACGTTGCTGCAGCGTCAGCCACCGATTATCAAGTAAAACCCAATATAGCGATAAAGTTGGATTTAACCAGGCCTGGTATTTCTTGCGACTTTACAACAGTATGTAAGCGGCGCAGTAAAGTCACCCTTCTTTTAGCGCTTAAAAACTTAATGGTTCGCCTCTTTGTGGCGTAAGTTTTAAAGAGGGATATTACGTAATTAGGCTGTAATAACGCGATAAAACATAATCGGCAATGCTATAATCAGCGCATTATTTTTCTAGTTAAGTTAAGTTAAGTTAAATTAAGTCGAGTTGGTGTTATGTGTGGAATTGTCGCCGGTGTTGCGGAGCGTAATATTGTCCCTATTCTTTTAGAAGGGCTTAGAAGGTTAGAGTACCGTGGTTATGACTCTTCGGGCATTGCCTTGCTGGGTGCTGACGGTCAAATTCAGCGTATCCGTTCGATTGGCAAGATTAAGAATCTTGATCAAAAAATACAAACCCAACCGGATGAGTTTTCTGGAGATATCGGCATCGCCCACACCCGCTGGGCGACGCATGGTGCGCCTTCTGAGCAAAATGCGCATCCTCATATTTGTAATAACCGTGTCGCGGTGGTGCATAACGGCATTATCGAAAACTACGCCGAGCTTAAAGTCCAGCAACTGGCCCAGGGTTATCGTTTTACCTCAGAAACCGACACCGAAGTCATCGCGCACTGCATTCACCAACATCTCTCGGATAATCTTGATCTGCTGCAAGCCGTTCAAAAATCGATTAAGGGCTTCGAAGGCGCTTATGCGTTAGGCGTTATCGCCATTGACGATCCGGACACGTTGGTTGTCGCGCGTAAAGGCAGTCCGTTGGTGATCGGCATCGGCATTGGTGAACACTTTATCGCCTCGGATGTCTCCGCGCTTTTGCCGGTCACGCAAAGTTTTATCTTCCTAGAAGAGGGCGATGTTGCCAAAATAACCCGCAGCCAAGTTGAGATATTTAACGGCCAGGGCGAGTTGGTCGAAAGAGCGATTAAGCAGTCGTCACTCTCTTCACAATCGGTCGAGTTAGGCGATCACCGCCACTTTATGCATAAAGAGATTTTTGAGCAACCACAAGCCGTAATCGACACGCTCGAAGGGCGTATTACTCAAGAGCACGTGTTGATTTCAGCGTTTGGTTTTAAAGCCGAAGCCCTGTTTAAATCGGTGCAGCAAGTGCAGATTATCGCCTGTGGCACCAGTTACCACGCCGGCCTGGTCGCGCGCTACTGGTTCGAAGACATTATCGGGCTGCCATGCCAGGTCGAAGTCGCCAGTGAATACCGCTACCGCAACCCAGTGGTGGTCGACAACACCCTGTTTGTCACCATTAGCCAGTCCGGAGAAACCGCGGATACCTTGGCTGCATTACAGCAAATAAAAAAATTAAAGACAGCATCGTCATCCGCGGAATCGACCCCCACCATGTCATCCTTGGGCTCGACCCGGGGATCTCAAGATGGCAGAACAGGCCTCAACATCCCAACCCTCACCATCTGCAACGTCGCCGAATCCAGCCTAACGCGAGAAAGTGATTTAACCTTTCTCACCCACGCCGGTCCAGAGATCGGCGTGGCCTCCACCAAAGCCTTTACCACGCAGCTTGTTGCTTTAGCGTTACTAATGACCTGTGTCGGTAAGGCCAAAGGCTTGTTAAGCGAAAGACGTGAAACTCTCATCGTTAAAGGCCTGCAAAAG
>CAZVPH010000232.1:0-3645 GCA_964628125.1 uncultured Thiosulfatimonas sp.
CCCGACGCATAGGCGCCTGTTCCTTCCAAATTTGCTGTGCCTGCGTCCAGTCCGTTGTCATCGGCGTATCTACCAGGCCTGGTTGTAATTCTGTGGTGTCCGTCATAGACATCTCCAAGGACATCTGCTGGTTGCATAGGGTTTTGTTTGTCATCTAAACCTGACTGATTATTGATTGTCGACTATTGATTGTTGACCATTGATTAAGGAGAGAGGCGTTCAACGGCCCACTGTGTCACAAGACCGTTCGATTCCGTTGTTGAAACGGATGAATCGTGTGGCTGCAAAGTGAAACTAAAGCGGTCGTTTAAACGATTCGGTCGACCTTGCCAAAATTCAAACTTTTGTGGCGTAAAGCGATATCCGCCCCACTGTGGAGGGTGCGGAACTTTCTCATTGGCAAAACGCTCTGCATTCTCGGCAAAGACTTTTTCTAACGCATCGCGAGAGGCCAAAGGTTGACTTTGCACCGAACTAAACGCCGCCAGTTGACTCTCTTTTGGACGTGCACGAAAATAAGCCTCAGACGCGTTGACTGAGGTTTTAGCCAACTCACCCTCAATGCGAATCTGGCGGTCGAGTTCAGGCCAGAAGAAAAGCAGAGCCGCTTTTGGATTTTGGCCAATTTGCACGCCTTTATCACTGTCGTAGTGTGTGTAGAAGACAAAACCATCCTGGTTAAACTCTTTAAGCAGAACGATGCGGCTGTGGGGTTGGCCGTCCAGGCCGACGGTCGCCACCGACATGGCGGTCGGATCCAAGACATTCGCCTGGAGTGCTTCATCCATCCAGTGCGTAAATTGGCTAAAAGGTGACGAGTGTAATTGCGCGCGGCGAAGCCCCGAATACTGATACTCTCGACGCTCTTGCTGGTAGTCTCGATTTGGCATAATTATATGATATGATTCCAGGAGATCTTTAAACGGGTAAACGGGACGACGGTTTGGGTTTAGGATCATTCAAGTCCCCGTCGTTTGGGGCTCAGCTGCCAGTTGCACTCTAAGCGACTGTTTTTATCTTACCGTTTAGTGTTCCAGTGTTAAAGGTCTACTTTGGTTAATTAAAAGACGTTCATTAAATCTAATGAATGCAGTTCGTCGAGCGGCCGCTTTCAGAAAAGACGAAAGCTTTTCTATCGGCGGCATCTATTTTTTAAAAGACTCTAACCAGACATAAAAGTAAATCAGGTATGATTGCTTTCTGTCTTACGCTAAACCGCTAATGATTTTTTAACCCGCGCGAATAGGAGTCCAAACACAGGTTCAGGCCCGAATTTAAACCTGCAAAAAACCGTTCAAAAATTATTTCTATCTTGTCATTTTATCACTAGGAGTCTTCACTGTGAGTGAAAACTACAATTCCTCAGAAATCGAAGTCTTAACCGGCCTGGACCCCGTGCGTAAACGCCCTGGGATGTACACCGATACGACACGTCCCAACCACCTTGCGCAAGAAGTCATCGATAATAGCGTGGATGAAGCCATCGCGGGGTTTGCCAATGAGATTACGGTAACCCACTATGCCGATGGCTCTATGAGCGTCCTAGATAATGGACGAGGCATGCCGGTCGATATCCATCCAGAAGAGGGGGTTTCTGGTGTCGAAGTTATTATGACTCGCCTGCACGCGGGGGGGAAATTCTCTAATAAAGCCTACCAATTTTCGGGCGGATTGCACGGTGTCGGTATCTCTGTGGTCAACGCCTTGTCCAACAAGGTCGAGGTGACGATTCGACGTGACAGCAAAATCCACAGCATTAGTTTTGCGAAAGGTGAGGTTCTATCACCTTTAGAAGTGACGGGCAAAGTCGGTAAGAAAAATACCGGAACTTTTTTGCGCTTTTGGCCAGAAGCTAAGTTTTTTGACTCGCCAAAATTTGCCTTAACCAAACTAAAACATCTTTTAAGAGCCAAAGCGGTGCTCAGCCCTGGGCTGAGGGTGATCTTTGTCGATGAAGTCTCTAAAGAGACCACAGAATGGTACTTTGAAGACGGTTTAAAAGATTATTTAAATGAAGCTTTAGAAGGATTAGAACGTTTGCCCGAAGAGGGGTTTGTTGGTGAAAGTAATACCGAAAATGAAGGCGTCTCCTGGGCGATGACGTGGTTGATGGAACCCAGTGAAACCTTGATGGAAAGTTACGTTAACTTGATTCCAACCCCACAGGGTGGGACGCACATCAACGGATTACGTGCCGGCACCACCGACGCGATTCGCGAGTTTTGTGAATTTCGTAATCTGATTCCGCGTGGCGTTAAAATCACGCCTGAAGACGCTTGGCAAAACGTCGCGTTTGTACTCTCTGCAAAAGTACGCGAACCGCAATTCGCCGGCCAGATTAAAGAGCGTCTCTCATCGCGCGAGTGTGTGCCATTTATCTCTGGGGTCGTGAAAGACGCTTTAAGCCTTTGGCTCAATCAGCACACCGAAGTGGCTGAAAAAATTGCCGATTTAGTGATACAAAACGCCACGCACCGGAGTAAGAAAGCAAAAAAAGTCACGCGTAAAAAAATCACCTCAGGGCCGGCCCTGCCGGGTAAATTGGCCGATTGTACTGACACCGATTTAAGTCGAACGGAGTTATTTTTGGTTGAAGGGGATTCAGCGGGAGGTTCGGCGAAGCAGGCGCGCGATAAGAATTTTCAGGCGATTATGCCGTTACGAGGCAAGATTTTAAATACTTGGGAAGTGGACTCCGGTCAAGTACTGGCGTCACAAGAGATTCACGACATCAGTGTGGCGATTGGCGTCGATCCAGGTTCAGAGGATATTTCGGGGTTGCGTTACGGTAAAGTCTGTATTTTGGCTGATGCTGACTCCGACGGGTTGCACATCGCCACCTTAATTTGTGCTTTATTTGTCCGCCACTTCACGCCTTTGGTTGAGCAAGGGCATATTTTTGTAGCGATGCCACCGTTGTACCGAGTCGATGTCGGTAAAAAAGTGTTTTATGCGCTGGACGAAGCCGAACGCCAAGGCATTTTAGACCGCATTCAAGCGGACAAATTGCCGGGTAAAGTCTCGGTTACGCGCTTTAAAGGATTGGGTGAGATGAATCCACCACAGTTACGCGAAACCACCATGTTGCCCGAAAGTCGACGCCTACTGCAGTTGCAGCTGGACGATCATGGCACTGTGAATGAGATGATGGACAAATTGCTGGCCAAAAAGCGCTCAGCAGATCGAAAAGCCTGGCTCGAAGACAAAGGCGATTTGGCCGAAGTTTAAAGGCTTTATTGACCAGGCCTGGTCAAATTTAGAGGTGAGTTTTTTATAAAAATCCGCTTAAATTAGTTCAAACAAACACGTTGACCAGTATGCAAAACACTAGACAAGATATGAGACAAAGAGAGAAGCAGAGCGTTTCAGCAGGTTTAATCGTTAATTTTAATCTATGGCTGAGATGGCTGGGTGTTCTGTTGTTGATAAGTGGGAGTGCGTTTGCAGACAGAACCGCCCAAACCCAAGGGGATTTTCATCTAACTCTTTACAGTGATTCGCAAGGGCAATTGGACGATCTCGAGCTGTTTACAAAAGTGCCCGATAAAGAGGTTTACCTGGGTCTAACCTGCTCTCACATGTCACCGTTCCCGATGGTCGAGGTGTTGTTGTTTAACGATGCCCTGTTGCTTGACTCGCCTGCTC
>CAZVPH010000233.1:0-3629 GCA_964628125.1 uncultured Thiosulfatimonas sp.
TGCTCTAACCGCCGAGATTGGTTTAATGCGTTCAACCGAGCAAATATCCGCTTTAGAGATGATGGCGGTCGACCCTTTGAAATACATCTACGCGCCACGTTTTTTAGCGGCCATTATCTCACTGCCTTTACTGGCGTTGTTGTTTACTGGCTTAGGGATTATTGGTGGCCATTTGGTCGGTGTAGGTTGGTTAGGGGTTGATGAGGGAGCGTTCTGGTCGCAGATGAACAGTCATGTTGACTGGAGTGATGACGTGATGAACGGTATTATTAAATCGATCGCCTTTGCGTTTTTAATCGCGATTGTTGCCCTGTTCCAAGGGTTTAATGCGATTCCGACCTCAGAAGGGGTCAGCAGTGCCACCACAAAAACGGTTGTACACTCATCGTTGGGCGTCCTTGGTTTAGACTTTATTTTAACGTCGGTGATGTTTTAACGGTTGCACGGTGTCACGGCTTAAAGCGCGCTCCTTAGCGGAATAGAAAATAGGCAGAGTGCGTAAACAATATTATTTTAGACAATGAAAGGCTTTAGACAATGAAGAAACAAACCAAAATTGAGTTATGGGTCGGCAGTTTTGTACTGATGAGCGTGCTTGCTCTGGCTGGAATCGCTTTTCAAGTGAGTAACTTTGCCGGCTGGAAAGAGCAGCCCTCTTACCAAATTACCGCGCTGTTTGATAATATTGGGGGGTTAAAAGTTCGCGCGCCGGTGAAATTAAGTGGCGTTGTCATTGGGCGCATTACTTCAATTGATGTGGATCCCAGCTCCTTTAAGGCGGTTGTCAAAATGAAGGTTGATAACAACTTTAACCTCCTGCCCGCAGACTCTTCGGCGTCCATCTTAACCTCTGGTTTATTGGGTGATCAGTACATTGGACTGGATCCGGGAGGGGACGATGAGGTGTTAGTCGAAGGCTCTCAGGTTGAGTTAACGCAATCTGCCTTGGTGCTAGAAGAGTTGATAGGCCAGTTTCTGGTGAAGTTAAGTGGGGATTAAAATCGTGCGAAAAATAAGATCAGTTTTTAGTAAAGGATTGTCGATCATTGGCTTTAGCGTATTGGCCTTTGTTTGGGCAACGCAAAGTCATGCGGTTTTGATCGCGCAAGACGATCCAGCCAATATGGTTCGTGACCTCTCAAATCAGTTAGTGGCGGCGATGAATGAACAGCGCGCCGAATTGGAAGCGAGCCCTGAAAAAGTTAAGGAGTTTGCAGGAATCTATGTTTTACCTTATATCGACACGGCCAGAATGGCGCGTTACGTTATGGGCAAACATTGGCGAACGGCTACGGAAGCTCAGCAAGAAAAGTTTGTCGCCGCTTTTTCAAACACCTTAATCCGCTCTTACTCTCAGAGTTTACTGAAGTTTCAGGTAAAAACCGTCACAGTCAGGAGCGCGCAAGAAGAGAAGCCAGGGCGTGTTACAGTACCTTCTACCATCGTTCAGGCGGATGGTAATGAGACCAATGTGAGTTATCGTGCGTTCTTAGACGAAAAGAGTCAGAAGTGGATGTTGTATGATGTGTCGATTGAGGGGATCAGCATGCTGTTAAATTATCGAAAAGCGTACGATTCAGAGTTTTCTAAAGTGGGCATTGACACGACAATCGCGGATATGGAAGCTAAAAATAGTGACTTTAACAGCTAGTCGCTGAACGGCGGCTTAACTTAACACTAACGGCTTAATCCCTTAACCACTGTTTATTAGGAGTCGTAATGGTAGAACTGAACTGGTCCGAAAAAGAAGGTTTAATGACCTTGCCACAAGAGGTGACGTTACAAAGTTTACCGTTGCTCTTAAAAAAGCGCTCGGTGCTAAAGGCTCCGGTGATCGAAGTTGATTTTTCACAGGTAAAACAGGCTGACAGTGCTGCATTAGCGTTGTTGTTGCTGTGGTCTGGTAATATTGGTAAGGCATTAAAGGTTAGGAACATGCCGGCGGAGCTTGTCACTTTAGCGACTTTGTATGATTTAGAGACGGTATTGCAGCAAGCAGACTAGCGAAGTGTTACAACGTTAAACTTAGTTTGGATGGCTCTGAGCCTGGGTTACTTTTTGGTTAAGGTTTCGTCGTGAGTGTCTAGAGTGTTAAATCGCCGTTTAATCGCGGTTTATAAATTCATGTTCTACTTCTCTTTACTTTACTAAGCCGCTCGACCTTTTTTAATCTCTATTTTTTATTTACTTATTTATTTTAAGGGCAGAAATTTTGCAAACCCCAGCGATTGAGTTCAATCAAGTTAAAAAACAGTACGGTGAATTTGAAGCGTTAAAAGGCATCTCTTTTTCAGTAGAGGAGGGGAGCTTTTTTGGTCTTCTTGGACCAAATGGCGCAGGAAAATCTACCTTAATCAACGCCATGTCTGGATTGGTTAACCCTACGTCAGGCCAGATTAAAATCAAAGGCTTTGACGTTATTAGCGATTATCGTCAAACACGACGCCTGTTGGGTTTGGTGCCACAGGAGTTGATTTCAGATCCTTTCTTCTCAATACGAGAGTTGCTGGAGCTCCAATCAGGTTACTTTGGTTTAAAGGGCGCACAGCAGGCCGCTTGGATTGGCGAGCTCTTAGAGCGCTTGGCGCTGTCGGATAAGTCTGACGCCAACACCAGTCAACTCTCCGGCGGTATGAAGCGCCGAGTGTTGATTGCGATGGCATTGGTGCACAAACCTAAAGTGTTGGTGTTGGATGAGCCGACGGCGGGGGTGGACGTTGATTTGCGCAGAACGCTTTGGGAGTTTACTAAAGAGCTGCATCAGCAAGGTCATACCATTGTCCTCACCACTCATTATTTAGAAGAGGCCGAAGCCTTGTGCGACAAGGTCGCGATCATGCAAAAGGGCGAAGTTAAAGCGCTGGATTCAACGCAGTCCTTACTTTGCAAACACCTTTATCGCTACTTGCGGGTGACCTTATCACAACCGCCACCGCCTCTGATTGAGGCGTTAGAGTCACGTCTGGTTGAGCGCGAGCCGAACGGGCTGGTCTTTAAACTTGAAAGAAGTGCGTCTATGACCGAGTTATTGGCTTGGCTGCATGAGAATCAACTTCAAGTTTGTGATATCAGCAGTCGAGACGCCTCTTTGGAAGAAGTGTTTTTAGATTTGACCTCTGAAGGAGCGCTAAAATGATGAATTATGGTGGTTGTTGGGCGCTGTTTATAAAAGAGATTCGCCGTTTCTATTCGGTCGTGGTGCAGACAGTGTTCGCACCAGTGGTCGCGACTTTGCTGTATCTATTGGTGTTTGGCCAGGTGCTGAACACTAAAATAGACCTCTATTCAAACTTAAGCTACAGCCAGTTTTTAATACCAGGCCTGGTGATGATGGCGATTTTACAAAATGCATTTTCTAATACCTCGTCCAGTTTGATTCAATCGAAAATGCACGGTAATTTAACGTTTGTGTTGTTGAGCCCTATCTCGCCGCTGGAGCTGTACATCGCCTTCGTAGGCGCGGCGGTGGTACGTGGACTTGCGGTTGGCTTTGTGATCTTATTGGTGGGCATTTTCTGGTTCGATCTTAGTTGGCTATCACCTTTATGGATTTTGCTATTTGCCGTTTTAAGTGCTGCGATGATGGGCGGTTTAGGGTTGTTGGCGGGGATTATTTCGGATAAATACGA
>CAZVPH010000234.1:0-3550 GCA_964628125.1 uncultured Thiosulfatimonas sp.
GTTCGGTGCGCGAAAAGGCACAAGAGAAGGTATTTTCTGAGTTGGGGCGCTGGGAGAAGTGGAAGAAGCTTAAGCCAAACCGTGTGATTGGCGTGGGTGGCTGTGTGGCCTCGCAAGAGGGGAAAGTGATTCGCAAACGTGCGCCCAGTGTGGATGTGATTTTTGGGCCTCAAACTCTGCACCGTCTGCCGGCCATGATTGATGAAGCCTTACGCGTGCGCGGTGACGACAGCATTAAGAAGAAAAAAGCGGTGATCGACATCTCTTTCCCAGAGATTGAGAAGTTTGACCATCTGCCAGAGCCGGAAGTGAATGGCGTTTCTGCGATGGTGTCGGTGATGGAAGGGTGTTCTAAATACTGTACCTTTTGCGTAGTGCCTTATACCCGTGGTGAAGAGGTCAGTCGCCCTTATGAAGATGTTTTACACGAAGTGCGCATTTTAGCCGAGCAAGGGGTACGTGAAGTCAACCTGCTCGGGCAGAACGTTAACGCGTATCGCGGAGTGATGGAGGATGGCGAAATTGCCGATTTAGCAGTGCTCATGCACGCTGTTCGAGCGATTGATGGCATTGGTCGAATTCGCTTTACCACCTCGCACCCCAACGAAATGACGCAAAGCATTATCAACTGCTATGCCGAAATCCCAGAGTTGGTGTCGCATTTGCATCTGCCGATTCAGTCCGGTTCGGACAAGGTGTTGGCGATGATGAAGCGGAACCATATGGTGTTGGAGTATAAATCCACCATCCGCAAGGTCCGCGCATTGCGTCCGAATCTTAGTTTGTCTGGCGACTTTATCATTGGCTTTCCGGGTGAGACCTGTGACGATTTTAAAGAGACGTTGGCGCTGGTGGAAGAGCTTAAGTACGATCGGTCTTTCAGTTTTGTCTACAGTGAGCGCCCAGGCACACCGGCGGCCGCTTTCCCAGATGACGAACCGATGGAGAAGAAAAAACGTCGGTTGTTTGCGATTCAAGAGTTGTTGAATAAGCAGACGGCAGAGATCAGTGATTCGATGATTGGCACTGTGCAACGCGTGCTGGTTGAGCGCTTGTCGCGCAGATCGTTTGATCAGGTGGCGGGGCGAACTGAGAATAACCGGGTGGTGAATTTCTCGGGCACTCCCGAGTTGATTGGTCAGTTTGTCGACGTTGAAATTACCGAGGCGCTTAACAACTCGCTGCGCGGTATTTTAGTGGCGACGCCCGAAGCCGACTCCCACATTGCGCCTCAGGCGTATGCATTGTAATCGTTACGAGCATCTGTCAAAATGATTCGTCTGCTGTTTGAGGCGGATTTTGCGAGTTTTTATAGGTTTTTTTATAAATCTACTGTTTTTTAGACTGACCAGTTTGAATCTTTTTATTCATGTTCAATAACCTTTGAGACGCCCTTTGTCTGTTTTGCACACTATAAAATTTACACTTTCCCCTGAAGACAATGAACGTTTGCAAAACCTGTGCGGTTGGCATAACGAGCATTTTGATCAGGTCGAGCTTCGCCTGGGTGTCGAGATCAGCACTCGTGGCTATTTGGTGTCGGTCACGGGGTTGGCCGACCGAGTGGTGCAAGCTGAGCAGGTTATTCGTGATCTTTACGCAGAGACAGCGAATGAAACCATCACGCCCGAAGACGTGCACTTAATGTTGCAGTCGCAAGGTTATGATGACGAGAAGCCTTTAACCTCCGAGCAGATGTTGATAAAAACGCGCCGTCTCACCATTAAAACCCGCAATCCGAACCAAGCCAGTTACATCAAATCTATTAAGCAGCACGATGTCAATTTTGGCATTGGCCCGGCCGGCACAGGCAAAACCTATTTGGCGGTTGCCTGTGCGGTTGAGGCGCTAGAAAATGAACAGGTGCGTCGTATTATTTTGACCCGTCCTGCCGTAGAAGCGGGTGAGAAGCTAGGGTTTTTGCCTGGGGATTTAAGTCAAAAAGTCGACCCCTATTTACGTCCTTTATTTGATGCTCTGTTTGATATGCTCGGCTTTGAGACGGTTGAACGCCTGATTGAAAAAAACGTCATCGAAATTGCCCCTTTAGCGTTCATGCGCGGTCGAACGCTGAATGAAGCGTTTATTATCTTGGACGAAGCGCAAAATACCAGCACCGAGCAGATGAAAATGTTCCTCACTCGAATTGGCTTTGGATCGACCACGGTGATTACCGGTGACATTACGCAGTGCGATCTGCCACGTCATCAGCGGTCAGGGTTACGCCATGTGATTGAGGTATTGGAGGGGGTGAAAGAGATCGGCTTTACCTTCTACCAAACTCAAGACGTCGTGCGCCACCCGATGGTTCAAAAAATTGTCCATGCGTACGACCGTTACGAGCGACAGCATGAGAAAGACAGCGAGCGCTCCAATACGCCTTAGCCGATGCTTGCCGTTAAGACGCGAATTTAGAGTTGTTTAAGATCAGGTTAAAGGCTTTTCAAGTTTTTCTAAGACGTTCATAAGACGTTCATAAGACGCGGTTACAAGCGTCCCATTAAAATCACCTCACGCACGCTTGTTTTTTATTAAAATGGAATTGTAAACTGTGTTAGATCTTGAATTACAGTGGGGCATTGAGGCTGAACCTCTGCCGACACACGCTCAGTGTGAGCAGTGGGTGAAAGCGGCGCTGATGGATGGCCGTCAAACACAAGCCGTTGAGATGACGGTTCGTGTGGTGGATGTGCAGGAAAGCCAGGCATTAAATCGGGATTACCGAGGCAAAGACGCGCCGACCAATGTGCTCTCTTTCGAGTTTGAACAACCGCCAGGCCTGGTCGAAATGGGTGAAGCGATGCCCTATTTAGGCGACCTGGCGATTTGCGCCGAAGTGGTTGCCCAGGAAGCGCACGAGCAACAGAAAGATTTAGAAGCGCATTGGGCGCACATGGTTGTACACGGTACCTTGCATTTACAAGGCTATGACCACATAGAAGACGACGAGGCCGACGAGATGGAACGCCTTGAAATCAACATTCTGCAACAGCTTGGATTTGCCAATCCTTACGAGTCCGGAGTCTAGACCTTTAACCCCTTTCAATATTCCAAAACAGACGACGTCTGCACCGATTGGGGGCGATTTTTTTCAGGTTTTTCTGAAGATCATGCTCCTGTAAACGTGTGTGCAGAGGTTTCATTACAACGTATTAAAGTGCACAGGCCTGGTCTTCAGCTGGGTGGCTTTATCAGAGGTTTAAATTTTAAATGAGTGACAGTACTAGCGGCTCTTCGTGGCTTGAACGTTTGGGAAAAATGTTTTCAGATGAACCGGAGAGTCGGGAAGAGCTTGTAAGTGTTTTAAGCGATGCACAGAGTCAGGGGTTGATTGATTCAGACGCCTTGTTAATGATTAATGGCGTGTTGAATGTCTCGGAATCGCGTGCGCGCGATATTATGATTCCACGGTTACAGATCGAACTGATCGATGCCTCTGAGCCTTTGGAGTCTATTTTAGAGACCATGCTGGAAAGTTCGCACTCGCGTTATCCGGTGATGTCAGGCAGTGAGATTGTCGGGGTATTGCTGGCAAAAGATGTGTTTCGAG
>CAZVPH010000235.1:0-3533 GCA_964628125.1 uncultured Thiosulfatimonas sp.
CTTACGCAACACAGTATTCTAGTGCTGGTCAACCCTAATACGCCACAAGGCGATTATCGATCCCCTGCTCAATTGCGCCACTGCTTAGAACTGGCGCACCAAAAACAGGCGTGGGTGTTGGTGGATGAATCCTTTTTGCCGTTTATAGGATTTGATGACGCTTACAGCGTGCGCTCTCAACTTAAAATCCAACCCAAACTGATTGTCTTGCAGTCCTTGACCAAATATTACGCCTGCCCTGGGGCGCGCATTGGTGCACTTTTTTCAGCAGCAAACACTCTAGAGAGTTTGGCTTGGCCAAGTTGGCCAGTGTCGGTTTTTGATGAACACTATCTTTTACAGGCGTTAGCCGACCAGAAGCATGACACCAGAACTCAACGTTTTTTAACTCAAGCGCGAGCGTCATTTATTGAGGCGTTATTGGCGTGCGATCTTGTTGAATCTGTTCACCCGACGTCGGCGAATTTTCTGCTGGTCACCACCGTTATTAAAGCATCTGAATTGGTGGAGCAACTGGCGCACAAAAACATCCTAATTCGGGATTGCGACAGCTTTGGGTTAGGCGCCTATCGCTGCCGAATTGCCATCAAATCCTTGCAGGACAATCAAACCCTTATCACTGCTTTACAAAGTATTACATCAGCAAATAACTCACCTTTAGCCCCGCAACCGCCACTTTTATCTAAAAAAGAGGCCACTCTTTAATGCTGTTTCATGGCTTAGAGATCCTGCTCATCGCACTCTTAGCGCTGCTGATTGACCGCTGGTTTGGCGAGTTTTCCTTTATCCGACATCCGGTGGTGGTTATCGGCGATGCCATCAAAATCTTTGAACATAAACGCTACCAAAACAACGTTGGGCGTGGCGTGCAGTTGACCATTTTTGTAGTTTTTATCACCGCGGTGATTGGCATCGCGATTGAATCCGTATTGGGTTTGTTACCAGGCCTGGTCAATTTATTTTTAACCGCAATCGCCGCCTCTACTTTACTGGCGCATAGAATGTTACACGACACCGTCCGTCATTTAATCCAAACAGAGCGTCCACAAACCCCACTCAAAATGTTAGTAAGTCGCGACACCGACTCACTCAATGACAGCGACTGTTATAAGGCTGGGATTGAGTCTTACGCCGAAAACCTAAGCGATGGCGTCATCGCACCCTTGTTCTATCTGTTGTTATTTGGTCTGCCGGGGATCTTGGTGTACAAAGCGATTAACACCTTAGATTCAATGGTCGGTTATCGCACCGCGCGTTATGAAAAGTTTGGTAAATGTTCCGCAAAGCTGGACGATTGGGTGAACTGGATTCCGGCCAGAATGACGGCGGTGTTGATTATGTTAGTGAACGGCAAGGCTCGATTTTGGCGGTTTTACCAGCAAGGGCGTTTACACGACAGCCCCAATGCCGGTCATCCAATCACCGCCATGGCGCTGAATATAGGGTGCCAACTGGGCGGAGATACGGTTTATTTTGGCGAACTGAAACCCAAAGCAGTGTTTGGCGAACCTCATGCGACTAAAACGGTTGAAGCGCATCATGTTAAAGCCTGCCTAGCGCACCGTCTTAAAGTAGATGGCTTACTCTATACTCTCTTGTTGGCTGGTTATTTTTTAGGGGTGTTTTATGCTCAAACTTTTTAAGCTTCTCGATCGTTCTAATTTTTCTAACTCGCTTCATTTGGCTGACTTGCCTCATTTCATTAACGTTATAAAGCGTTTTAAACACTCCATTAAAAAGAGTGTTCCGGCGATCAGCTTATTGTTAGCACTTCAGCCTTTTAACCAGGCCTGGTCAAACTCGCTTGTCACAATCAAGCCCGACAGCAGCGTTAATATCAAGACCGATGCCAAGTCCGACATCAAAAGCGCACCACAACGCATTATCTCTTTAGCGCCGCACGTGACCGAGATGCTGTTTTCTGCAGGCGCCGGCGATAAAATTGTTGGTGTGGTCGCTTATTCAGATTTTCCACCGGCCGCGTTAGGGATTGAGAAGATCGGCAGTTATAACGCGATTAATCTTGAAAAAATTATTCTCTTAAACCCGGATTTAATCATCGCTTGGAAAGGAGGCAACGGCTTAAAAGACGTTGAAAAGTTACAGCAACTGGGGTTTAAAATCGCTTATTCCGATCCTTATCAACTGACCGACATTCCGCAAGAGATTCGTGATTTTGGTGAGTTGCTACAGACTCAAGCAACTGCCAATGCGGTGGCAGAGGGTTTAGAAAACACACTGCACAGCTTAAAATCGCGCTATCACGCCAAAACCAAAGTAACGGCTTTCTATCAAATTTGGAACGCGCCCATGATGACCATCAATGGCAAACAATCCATCAGCCAGGCGTTAAACCTCTGCGGTGCGACCAATATTTTTACAGACTTGCCCGTGATTTCGGCCGAAGTGAGTATTGAGAGTGTGATTGAACGTAATCCCGATACGATTTTATTAGGAGGGTTAAAGCAGATGCAGCAAGATTGGCTCGCCTCTTGGCAGAAATGGCCGACGATTCAGGCGGTGCACCGCCAACAGATTCATTTGCTGGACGCAGACACTTTTCAGAGACCTACGCAACGTTTTATTGAAGGCATCGAGGGGTTGTGTCAACTGCTAGACCTGGTTAGAAGTGACAAGCTTGACGCGAAAATGTCTGACTAAATCCAATAAAATTTCGACAAAAGCTTGACCTAAGCTCGACATAGATTCGATATAAATTCAAAGAACACTCAAAAATAATCCTCGCCTAATGCACCTCACGACTTACTTGTTAAGAGAGTCCCAGCCAGCCGATCAGGCCGAGCATGATCGCTAATTCCATCACCTCGGTCATCGCGCCTGCCGTGTCGCCGGTCATGCCACCGGTGACGCGAATCATCAACCAACGCATCCACAGCCAAACTCCAAACGCCCAGAGAACCAGCGGCCAAGCAAACCAACCCAAAACCGTGGCCGTCAGCAGCAACCACGCGATGACAACCTTACGATTGAGGTTTAAAACCATCTCTTCAGCCAACCCCTCTATGCTGACATAGGTGGTAAACGGCATTAAACCAATTGACGCCACACGTGCTATCAACGGTACAAATAACAGCCAGAACCAGAGTTCTGCCTCGATTAAATAGCTTAATGTCAGCCATTTGAGCAATAAGACAACCACCAACGCGACCCCACCGCCGGTCCCAATGCGACTGTCTTTCATGATCTCTAATGCTCGGTCATGGTTGCCCACGCCGCCAAGCCAGCCGTCTGCCATATCGGCCACACCGTCTAAATGCAGCCCACCGGTGATCCACGCCCACATTGCCAGTACCAAACCGGCAACCAATTCGCTGGGCAACCAAAGCGTTAACTGCGCCATCGACACCAAAGCCGCGCCGATAATCAATCCCACCAGTGGAAAATAATGAATGGACTGCCCCATCTCTTTCGCGGTCAAAATAGCGTATTGTGGCGTCGGCAGACGACTCATAAATTGCAGTGCAATCCAAAATGCTTTCATGAGGCTCTCGAGGGTATGGCAGGGGCTTGAC
>CAZVPH010000236.1:0-3529 GCA_964628125.1 uncultured Thiosulfatimonas sp.
ATTTCGATTCGGTTTATGCCGTTGCTTCGGCCGTGAAAGACAGCACCATTTGTAGTTTAGCGCGCGCGATAGACAATGACATTCGCAGAGCGGGTGAAGCAATTAAACCGGCTAACTCTGGACGAATTCATACCTTTATTGCCACCTCAGCAATTCATATGGAAAAAAAGCTACGGATGACGCCAGACGAAGTGGTTGAGCGTGCCGTTTGGGCGGTTAAACGCGCACGTGATTTTACCGACGATGTTGAGTTTTCACCAGAAGACGCTGGACGTTCTGATGTTGATTTCTTGTGTCGAGTGATTGAGGCGGCAATTAAAGCGGGTGCCACCACTATTAACATTCCAGACACAGTCGGCTACAACATGCCGCATCAGTTTGGATTGCTGTTCAAAGAGTTAATCGAGCGCATTCCCAATTCAGACCAAGCGGTCTTTTCTGCGCACTGTCATAACGACCTTGGACTGGCAGTGGCTAACTCGCTGGCCGCAGTGCGTAATGGCGCGCGTCAGGTGGAGTGTACGATTAACGGCTTAGGCGAACGTGCGGGTAACACCGCATTAGAAGAGTTAGTGATGGCCATTGAGACGCGCCAAGACGTATTTGATGTAGATACGCGGATTAACACCAAAGAAATTTTAGCAGCATCTCGCTTGGTCTCTAATATCACCGGCTTTGCCGTACAGCCGAACAAAGCGATCGTGGGAGCCAATGCGTTTGCTCATGAGTCAGGAATACATCAGGATGGGGTGTTAAAACACCGTGAAACCTATGAGATTATGCGCGCAGAAGATGTCGGCTGGAGCACTAATAAAATGGTGCTGGGCAAGCACTCAGGGCGTAATGCATTTAAAACCCGATTAGAAGAGTTAGGCGTGGTGTTTGAGACCGCTCAAGAGTTGAATGACGCCTTTAACAGCTTCAAAGAACTTGCAGATCGTAAGCATGAAATTTACGATGAAGATCTCCAGTCGCTCATCACGGACAACTCAAATCAGAGGATTGAAAATGAGATTTACCGATTGGTCTCTTTAAAAGTGTCTACCGAAACCGGCGAAGCCTCTAAAGCTGAGGTCACACTCTGGATTGAAGGCAAGGAGCAAAGTGCGGTTGCTGAGGGGGCCGGTGTCGTCGATGCAACCTTTAAAGCGATTGAGTCTCTAGTGAAGTCTGCAGCCTCGTTGGAGCTCTATTCAGTGAGCAACGTCACCAATGGCACGGATTCATTGGGTGAGACCTCGGTTCGCTTAGAGAAGGGTGGCCGGGTTGCCAATGGCCAAGGCTCGGATACCGATATTGTGCTGTCATCAGCCAAAGCCTATATTAATGCATTGAACAAAATTTGCAGCAGTACGATTAAAGCACACCCGCAGGTAAATGTTTAATCTTGGCAATAAATAACACTTGTCTTTTTGCAGCCTTAATACAGGCTCATTAAATACAGATGCTTGGCGGGCGATGCTAATTTATTTGCATGGATTCTCCGATGTTAAGGGTCTTCGCTATGTGCTTCTTGTTCTGCCCTCCTTAGGTTATGTACTTCTGTTTTATGTTCTCTATAATGTTTTTTAATTTATACGTCCCGTTGATTCGGGACGTTTTCTTTATGTAGATGGGCCATTAATTCATGTCTAAATATCTGTTCCAGAAGGAAGCTCATGTCTAAAACACATTTTTCCGGTGCTCTGTTTGAGCAAGTCGGTGGCGTTCATTGGGTAACCAGGCCTGGTCAAATTGAGTTTTATCCTCGTAATCATGACTATGATGAACAGGTCTCTTGTGACGAAAAAATAAACGCGGAACAGGCGACTGTCGCACAAGAGTTTAATGCACAACCTTTAGAGAAAAATTCAGAACACGTTTCAGGGCAACCTTCAGAGAACCATCTCAGGTCAAGTGATAAGACAAGCCATTCTGGAAAAGACAGTCAACAGAAACAAGACTTTGTCTCGCAAGGAGCTGTGGAAGACCGTTTGTTGCCAAAGTCGGAGGCGCTTGCTTCTATGTCATTAGCGGCCAGTAAATCGCCACAGATCGTGGTGCTCGGTGCAGGGCTCGATGCAGTTTGGCAGAATGAGGCGACCCAGGCCTGGCAGCTTTGGCAAAATATTATGCTGGCGTTTGGTTGGGACGATTCAAACATGACATTTTTTGATACAACGCACCTGGTTTCAGAAGAGATGATTTTCACAACCATGGAAGAGGTGATCGAGCTTGGCGTTGATTGGGTGCTGACGATGGACGATGCGCACCCGATTTCTGAACAGCTGGTTGAAGGCGTACAGGTGGTCAGCGTTCCAGATCTAGAGACGATGTTGGCCGATCCCTATGCAAAACAGAGTTTTTATCACGCGGTGATTGAGCTTAACCCACTGCGGTAAGCATTCTTACGCCGACACAGCGCGTTTTAATCGAGAGTTTTATTTTGACACCATTTAGCTATCTTCAAACTATGCAGGAGGCAGATTTGCCGTGGATTATGTCGGTTGAGCAGCGCGCTTACGACTTTCCGTGGACCTTAACCGGGTTCGAAAATAGCCTGGAGCAGGGGTTGAACTATCTGTTTAAAGACGAGTCGAGCCAGTCAGTGGGTTACTGCTGCGTCCTGCCTGTCCTGGATGAAGCCACTATTCTGAATGTCTGTGTAGTGCCAGAACATCAGGGCAAGGGGATTGCAGGACATGCATTAAAGCAGATTTTTGCAAAACTGAAAGAGAATGGTTTCCAAATTATTTTTTTGGAAGTGCGGACGACGAATGAGCCTGCCGTTAAGCTGTACCAGTCACTCGGATTTACTCAGGATGGTCTGCGTAAAGGGTATTATCGTGCACAAGTTTGGGATGACGAAGCAATGGATTTGGTAGAGGTGCGAGAGGACGCTATTTTAATGTCCTATTCACTTTCTAACGAATAAGACGGCCGGGATATTAATGAGGTTTATTTAGTAAGAATGGGGTTTATTTAGTAGGTATTGTTTAAGCGCCTGTCACGAACGCAAGTTATCTTGTTCGTGACAGGGTGTTAAGATTTGTATGCGTTAGGCGTATTTGCAAAACAGTCATTATGATTAACGCTGTGGGTGTGGTGGGTCGAATCTCGAAACTCGCGCAAGGCTATTAGCGACGTAGTTCGACTGGGACGGTTTTCGCAAGGGTTTGTGCCATTGCTTTATACATTTTTGGGTTTGCCGCCATGATATTGCCGCTTTCCAAAAAGTTTTCACCGCCCTTAAAATCGGTTGCCAGTCCGCCGGCCTCCAACACTAATAGAGCGCCGGCCGCAATGTCCCAAGGCTTTAGATTAAATTCCCAATACCCATCCACGCGGCCACTTGCCACATAGGCTAAGTCCAGCGCTGCAGAACCTGCGCGACGTCGCCCAGGTCTGGATCAACGGCAAAGTGCACTAGGGTACGCTTGCCAAACTGAAACATCAAATCCCTAGGGTCTCTATCGTGCTTATATTGATAAATAGCATCTGTCCTCGTCTGCCCGGTCATATGGTTCTTCAATTCAGCCGTGATAATGGG
>CAZVPH010000237.1:0-3526 GCA_964628125.1 uncultured Thiosulfatimonas sp.
TTTAGCAACATGGGTCGCTTGCTGTAAATCGACGCGCATCCATTGCTGCATCGCGCTGACGCTGACTTCTCGAACGTCTTCTGCGTAAAGTCTGCCCAGGGTGTCAAACACTAGGCCTTCACGCAGTGCATTGGGCGAGACCTGCATTTGCACAATCCCAAGCTCCATAAACGTGGCCATTAAAATGGCCAAGCCGCCTGCCAATACTGGGCGGCGTTCATCTTTCAGCCCTTCCAGCTTAAGCGTGTCGACTGAATCCGACTCAATCAATGCCGCGGCCAGCTTTTCCATGCCGGCTAGGGTGATGCCCGATTCGGACCACTCATTCAACTCTAAAATAAGACCAATTGATTTAATGGTTCCAGAAGAGCCAATAACGACATCCCAGCCCTGGTTTTTAAGCTTGATTCGGTGCGGTCTTAGCACTTGACGGCATTGAGAGATGGCAAAATTCATGCGCTCAGCGGTGACTTTGCCTTTAGGGAAAACGTTTTGCGAGATGCTGACACAGCCCATTTCAGTGCTGGTTAAGTGACTGTTTTCAAAACGTTTACCAATAATGTATTCGGTGCTTCCACCACCAATGTCCATGACTAGGCGCTGCTCGTCGCTGATGGGCAGACCGTGCGCCACGCCAAGATAGATAAGGCGTGCTTCTTCTTGCCCCGAGATGATTTTAATCGAGTGTCCCAGAGCTTGCTTAGCTTGCATTAAAAAGTCACGACTATTTTTGGCGTTACGTAGAGTGTTGGTGCCGACCGCGCGGACATTTTGCGCGGGAATGCCGTTGATCAATTGGCCAAAGCGTTTTAAACACTCAATGCCTTCCGCGAAGCCTTTCTCTGAAAGTTTGCCACTTTTGTCCAGCCTAGAGCGTAGACGGACCATCTCTTTGTGCTTATCCACCACCTGCATTTGCCCGTGGACTTCGCGGGCAATGATCATGTGAAAGCTGTTAGAGCCCAGGTCAATCGCGGCATAGAGTGAATGGTCTAGCTTGCTCTCTGCTTCTGAATCGTCTGGTAAATCTAAAGTGAGTTTTGAGATCTGTTTTGGCATCGATTTTGACATCTTTATCATCTTGTATATCGTGTTGGGGCATTTTACCCGTTTTAGTGTCTCTAACCTATCAAACGATTTTGTAGGGCAGTCGAATGTTAGAAAGGTGTTCGTTTGGCACAGCCGCCAACTTAACTGTATTTCTCAATTAAAGCGAGTTGCGCACTAAAAGGGATTGTTTTATTGGGAGATTTAGCCACATAAGAGCCATCGGCTTGCAACCGCCAAGCGCCGGTATTGTCCTCTAAATAGATCGCCAGGCCTTCGGTGTAAACTTGCTGAAAGCAGTCGGGGTCTAAAATAGGGAAACCGGTCTCAACGCGTGACGTTAAATTACGTTTCATCCAGTCGGCACTTGAACAAAATAGATCGGGTTGGCCGCCATCGTTCTCAAAGTAGTAAACCCGATGATGCTCTAAAAAACGCCCGATAATAGAGGTTACAGTAATGTTTTCAGACAATCCTGGAATGCCAGGGCGTAAACTGCAAATGCCGCGCACAATTAAATCAATCTTAACACCGGCTTGTGACGCCTCGTACAAGGCTTCAATAATGGTTTGCTCTTCCAAGCCGTTCATTTTTGCAATGATACGAGCAGGCCTGCCCGATTTGGCGTGCTCTGCCTCGCGTCCAATGCGTTCAATCATGCCGGAGAGAAGTGTGAAAGGCGACTGCAGCAACACCTCTAAATCTTTGGTATCGCCCAAACTGGTCAGCTGTTGAAAAATTTTAGAAACGTCGCGCGCAATCGCAGGATTGGCGGTCATTAGGCCAAAATCAGAGTAAAAGCGAGTGGTGATGTGATGGTAGTTGCCGGTGCCCATGTGAGTGTATTGGCGAAGTTTGTCGCCTTCACGACGCACCACTAAAATCATTTTAGCGTGCGTTTTATAACCGACCACGCCATACATCACGTGCACGCCAGCGTCTTGCAAGCGGGCGGCTTGTAGGATGTTATTGTCTTCATCAAAGCGGGCGCGCAATTCGACCACCGCGGTGACCTCCTTGCCATTTTTAGCTGCCCGTTCTAAGGCTTTTATAATCTGCGAATCTTCGCCCGTACGGTAGAGCGTCATGCGAACCGCCAGTACATCTGGGTCTATGGCCGCTTGATGTAAAAATTCGATCACCGGTGTAAAGGCGTCGTAAGGGTGGTGCAGTAAAATGTCTTTTTCACGAATTTTATCGAAAATGTTCTGCTCAACTTGTTGGTGTTGCGTAAACAGTTGAAAGATTTTTTTATGACGACGCTTGGTGATCAACTGTCTGGGCGAAAACGGTGGAAACATCAAGTCGGGGCGGTTGAGCATATTGGGCACCGCGCTTAAACGGTGCAGGTTAACCGGGCCATTGACTTGATAGAGCGCCACTTCGGTCAACTTAAAACGATCCAATAGATAGTCCACCATGTTTCTAGGGCAGTTATCAGCAACTTCAAGACGGATGGCGTCGCCATACTGGCGAACAGAAAGTTCGCCTTGCAAAGCGCTTAAAATGTCATCGACTTCTTCTTCATCAATAAACAGGTTGGTATTGCGCGTGACCCTGAACTGGTAGCACCCGGTGACCGTCATGCCCGGAAAAAGGCGAGAGACGTTTGCGTGCAAAATCGAGGAGAGAAAGACAAAGTCGTCTTGTCCTTCGGTGGCGTCGTCGGGAAGCTTAATAATGCGTGGCAGCGAACGTGGAACCGGAACAATCGCCAAACCGTTCGAACGGCCAAAGGCATCCTTGCCTTCTAGGGAGACAATAAAGTTTAAGCTTTTATTGATCACTTTCGGAAAAGGATGAGAGGGATCAAGCCCGACCGCGCTTAACACCGGCTGTAAGGATTCGATAAAGTAGGTCGATAACCATGCTTTATGTTGTTCAGTCCAATGCGTACGGCGCAGAAATCGAATTTGTTCTTTGCCCAGCGCCGGCACCAGTAAATGATGCAGAGTGCGGTACTGATCTTCGACAATCTCATGCGCTGTCTGAGACAAACACTCAATCACCACTTTAGGGTCTTGGCCATCTGGCAAGGTTAGGGCACAGGGATCCTCTTTCAACTCATTCAAACTCGCCAGTCGAACCTCAAAAAACTCATCCATATTGCTGCTGGATATACACAGATATTTAAGGCGCTCTAAGAGTGGAATGTCAGGGTTTTTGGCTTGTGCCAAAACGCGACGATTAAACTCTAATAAACTCTGTTCGCGGTTGATGAAGCGCGGAAACTGCTCTGGTGTTAATGCCTCGACAGGGGTTAATGTTTCCAGCGTGTCCAGTGATGCTACCGGCTTTGAAACGCCCGGCGTTTTGGATTCGACAGGCTCCTTAAGCTTTTTAAACTCGCTCGCCTCTATGTGCTCTGCGTCTAAGAGGTCTGAAAATGTTTGGGGGGCATGTGCAGAGTGGTCAGACATGTGCGTTCCTGGGTTAAAAGTGGGCGTGGATAAGTGAGAATGAAATTCAATGAATTGAA
>CAZVPH010000238.1:0-3507 GCA_964628125.1 uncultured Thiosulfatimonas sp.
AGCCATGGATCATCAGGATTTTTTGACCATAGGTACTGGCGAGCTCCTGTTGCAAGTTCCAGGGAAGCGCCCCTTGTTTGAACAACGGTGTTATGTGGGTAAACAGCTCGTGCAGATGCGCGTTTTCTTCGTGCTCTATCCACTCAACCAAGCGTTCTCCAATATGGCTTGAGAGGTCGGTATTGAGGATTTTTTGCGCCGAGTCATTGGTGGTGCGAATCCGCAGATTCATGTCCAATGTCAATACGCCACTGGAGAGGTTTTTAATGACCGCTTGCAGGTAGAGTTTTTGCACCTCTGTCTGTTGGTGACCAAGTTTTACATCGTTTCTAGCTTTTGAAATACGCTGAATCATGTCGTTAAAGGATACGGTTAAATCGCCAAATTCATCATTGTTTCGGATGGGCATTTTGATCGTGTAATCACCCTGAGAAACCGCCTTTGTGCCGCGTGCTAAGGTGCGAATAGGGCGGGTAAAGTTTTGCGCTGCTTGAATGGTAAACAGAACCGCGGTCAACAATGTCAACAGTAAAACCATTGACAAGATAAGCGTAAAACTGGTGGTAAGAGGGCCTTTAAGATAAGAAAGCTCTTTATACTGGCCTGTCGAAATGGCTACCGACTCGGCAAGCTGAGAGAGATTTCTTGGGATCGGAAACAGCACCTGTAAGGCGTAGTTGCCCGATAAGTCGAGATCTGAAAAAGGGATGATAACGCGGATAAACTGTTCTAAAGAATCAGGTTCTTGGCTTTCTTCGATGGCGGCGTAGGTTTTTTTCTGACGAATTTGCTGAAACAGGTTGTCCCCAGGGGAGCGTGGCAGCGCGTCAGTAATCTCTTCACTGCTGTAAGCGATCAGCTGTTGGTTGGAGTGATAGAGTGCCACTTCCTGAGCGTTTAACAAAACCCGTAATTTACTCACTTCAAGAATAGGCGACGTGGCAAGCGACTGACTTTTCTCTTTGGCGACCGCCAGCGTTAGGTTGAGCATGTCGCGGGTTTTATTGTCCAGCGTGGTGCGTACTAAAGCAGAAGCGTTCTCGAGCGCGGTCTCGGTTTTAACATCGAACCATTGGTTAATGCCTTGTTGAATAAAGGTGAGTGAGAAGTAGAAGATAATCACGCTTGGAATCCCAAGCATTAAAGTCGCCATGGTGGTGAGTCGAATGGTAATTTTAACGCCAGGCAGGTTTCTTTTACGCTGTAAACGCAGGTTCCAGAGCGTCTTAATCAGCACAAAAAGCAGCACGCCCACCCCCCCAAAGGTAAAGAACAGCAGCGTGGTATAAGCGTCCGCAAAGCGGGAAGCATTTTGCAAAATTTGACTCATGATGACGAGAGAGAGCAGCAGAACGCTGGAGACAAGTGTAATCAAGCCGTACTGCTTTAAAAAACGCAAAAGTTGTTGTTTCATACGAGCCTGCTCCATGCATAAGTCATCCATTCAATGAAATCGGTAACGCCGAAGTGACTCGGTTTCTGACAGTTGTTGTGCATAGCCGGCCTCATTGAAACCAGTTGACTGGGCTGTGAATGTCCACTTGATACCAATCGCTGCTGAGTCGCCAGTGCGGCTTAAATAACGCCTCGATTAGCAAAGGTGCAGGCAGTTTCCAGTGGTCGAGTGATATTCTTATTTTCAGCGTGTAGTGTTGGCTTGAGTGCAGTTCCGACAGTGGAATTACTGGAAAACGATACAAGGTGCCCAACGTTAATAAAGCGGACTCTAAACTTCCAAAGCTCTGAGTTTTCTGGTTACGTGAGTTATATAAAAAATAACGCCGGTTCATGCCTTCGGCATATAGACGTGTTTGATAGTCAAAGGAGGCGCGAGTGCGTTCGTATTCAACGCCAAAATATCGAGATTTTTCACTGAGAATAATTTCGGTTTTAAAGTTCAGTGGAACTTCGTGGTTAATGGCGCGGATGACGGTGTCTGGAAGCGTAAAGTGGCTGTCGGCATCAAACAATAACATCTGTTCTTCTTGATAGTCGGTGACGCCCATAATGGTGATTTCACCGCTGGCCAGCGCGGTGGTTGAAAAGGTGATTAAGGTTAAGATAAGCGCGCTAAAACAAATGTTTAAAACAGCCATGACGTTCAGCAGTCCCGTTTTAAAGACGTTTTTAAAAGCCGTGGTTAATTGACCAGGCCTGGTCAGTTCGGGCAAAAAAATACGCACAGCCGTAAAGGGGTTCATCGGCTAAATTTTTTCAAGCAAGCAGTAAAAAAAACCGTCCATGCCAAAGGTACCAGGCAGAATTTGACGGCCCGGCGTTTCTGAGGCTTCACCCCAAGTCGCTTCGATGGGCAACTCTTTGGCGCTGGGTTCTTGCGAGAGGAAACTCTGCATTTGGCGCGTGTTCTCGTGCGGCAAGATTGAGCAGGTTGCGTAGAGCAACTTACCGCCCACTTTTAACAACGGCCATAATGCCTGCAAAATAGCAGTTTGTGTGGCCACCACGGCGTCAATGTCCTCTTCGGTGCGGTGCCACTTAATATCAGGGTGGCGTCGAATAATTCCAGTGGCGGAGCAGGGAGCGTCGAGTAAAATTTTATCAAACAGCTCGCCGTCCCACCAGGAGTCAGGTTGGGATGCATCGCCCGCTTGATACTCAGCCTTCAGTTCCAAACGGTGCAAGTTTTCAGCCAAACGCTCTAAACGTTCAGGCTCTTTTTCAAGGGCAAACACTCGGGCTTGATTGTCAGAGAGCTCCAGCAGGTGAGTGGTTTTACCGCCAGGAGCGGCGCACGCATCCAGAATACGCTCGCCGGGTTGTGGCATCAGGATGTTGGCGGCTTGTTGCGCTGCGGGATCTTGTACGCTGAACCCGCCCGTTTCGTAGGTGGGCAGGCTGGTGATGTCGACGCCCTGCAACAACACAATGCCTTGTGGAGCGACCGGGTGCGGTTCGGCCGCAATCTCAACTTCGGCCAGTTTGAGAAGCAGTGCCTCTCGACTCTGTTGGCGAGTATTGACGCGCAAGGTCAACGGCGCGATCTCATTGTTTGCCATCAGAACCTGCTCCCACGCCTCTGGATAGGCTTTGCGCAGTTCGCGAACCATCCATTGTGGGTGTGCATGACGAAAAGCCGGTTTCAGATCAACCTCTGCACAAATGGATTTTTTTTCGCGTAGAAAGGATCGTAAGACCCCGTTCAGCAAGGCTTTTGCCCAAGGTTTTTTTAGTTTTGCCACCAAGGCAACGGTCTCTGACACGGCGGCGTGTTCTGGAGTGTCCATGTATAAAATTTGATATAAACCCAGCAGAATGAGCTGGTTGATGTCTTCGTCTTTGTTTTTAAGATTTTTTTTGAGCAGATGGCTACGAATCGCTTCTAAACGCAACTGCCAGCGCAAGGTCCCCAGCACCAAGTTTTGAGTGAAGTTGCGCTCTCGTCGGTCCGAAAATTGCGCGAGACCTTCTGGAAGTGCTTGGCTCAAAGAACGTCCCTCTTCAATGACGCTTAAACAGATTTTAAGCGCGATAAAGCGACTGTTGACG
>CAZVPH010000239.1:0-3506 GCA_964628125.1 uncultured Thiosulfatimonas sp.
AGGCATTCAAGCCGACATTAAAACAGGCCACGCTATAGGCTGTGAAGTGTGCACGATTATTACCGCCAATACCGTGCAAAACTCAAAAACCTTAATCGCCATTCATCCGGTTGACGTCAATGTATTGGAGGAACAATTTGCCTGCTTAATTGTCGATAAACCGCCAAAGGTCATTAAGATTGGTTTAATTGCTAATAATGCCCAACTGCAATGGCTCATTGAACGTCTGACTTGTTTGAAACAACAGCCAAACCAAGCAGGCCTGCTGATTATCTTAGACCCAATTATGAAAGCCAGTGTTGGTAAAGCCTTAGTCGCCGAACCCATTGAGCCAATGCTTTTGGATAGCCTCATTAGGCTAACCAATGTGATTACGCCTAACCTTCCAGAAGCTGCCCTTTTAGCACACGATCCTGAGAAAACTCAATCTCTAGAAACGTGGGCCGAACGCATTGCCCACAAAGGCTGTAAAACGGTAGTCATAACCGGCGGTCACTCGGATACTCCAAATAGCGTCATCGACCACTGCTTTTGTGGTGGCTTAACCTTTAAGCTCAGTTCGCCTCGTATCGAGACCAGTTACGGGCATGGCAGTGGCTGCACCTTCTCCACCACCTATGCCTGCTTTTTAGCCCATGGTTTTTTAGATCGCGATGCCTTTATTCAGAGCAAAGCCTTTATGAATAAGGCCTTTGAGCTGTCGGCGAACTATACAAGCTACTACGGTGCACTCATCCAACCCCACTGGCCGGTCGAAAAAACCAGTTATCCACAAGTTATTACCCACGACGGTTTGGTCATGCAAAGTGGCTTAACCTTTCCTTCACTGGGCACCAAGAATTTAGGCTTGTATCCAGTTATCGATTCCATTGACTGGTTAAGAAAACTGCTGCCAATGGGATTGGCAATCATTCAACTGCGCCTTAAAAAGAGGAGCCAAACCGAACTCTCAAACCTCATTCAACAAGCGGTTGAACTGGCCAAGGTTTACCCGAGAACACGCTTGTTTATTAATGACCATTGGCAGCTGGCTATCCAGTTTGCTGCTTACGGTGTACATTTGGGGCAAGAGGATATTCAAACGGCCGACCTAAAAGCGATTCATCAAGCTGGTTTGCGTTTAGGGATTAGCACCCACGGCAGTTACGAGCTTATTTTGGCTAAGCAGGCCCAGCCCAGCTACTTAGCCGTTGGCGCGGTTTTTGATACACAAACCAAAGATATGACTGGGCAAGTTCAGGGCGTAAATAATTTACAAAAACTAGTCTATTTAAATGGCTCCATACCGTTGGTGGCAATTGGGGGCATTACCTTAGAAAACGCCACGCCTGTGATTAAAACCGGCGTGAACAGCATTGCTGTTGTAACGGCGATTACAAAAGCAAATAAGCCCGAAAAAGTCGTTAGAAGCTTTCAAAAATTGTTCGCCCAGTAAAAAACTGGATTAATACTTGTTACGATGGCTTACTGCGAATTTAACCATCAAGAGACGAAGTTTTTTAGACCTTGTATACATAGCACTTGCAATGCGAATCCAAGTTGGATTATTTTCGGGGGGATTACACTGGGGCATTACAGTTACATATAACCTCGAAATACGCTTTTCGATGTGTTCATTCATTTTGGAAGAATAGAAGAATACTTATCTTCGGACACTCGACAGGCTGGAATTAGCATAAAACATCTATCAAAGATCATGATTAATATCTGGGTGCCTAACGCCCGCGTGCGCGACTGGTTTGGAGTGCAGTCGACCTACATTTGTTAGGCAGTTTCTTTCATTTTGTTGTTTAAACTGCGAAGTCCAACAGCGAATCCTAACGCCAATAATCCCGCGATAAGCACAGTATCAGGGGATGCACCCAAGTTTTCGAACCACTGGGTATAAAAATGAATACCACCAAATGTAGCGACTGTATTAAGTACCCACCTGCGATTACTTTTCCATGACCATATCGCCGTTGCTATTAGCGCTGCTGCCCATAGAACAGCAAAAACACTATCTGGAATAAGGATTTCCTCTAAATCAGAGCGCTCCCCCCACAGCGAACCAACCCAAAAACCAAAATTAACAAGAAAAACCCCGGTTCTTGCCGAAGCGAGTGCAACCCTTTCATAGTCAGCGGGTAGCTTCTTGGATAATTGATAAAGGCCAATAGCTAACAAGCCAAATAAAACAATTGTAATCGTCGGCTCTTGGATTGCTAAAAAGTAGCTCGCATCAAGGTAGTCGGCTTCTACGCCTATGCTCGCGGATAACATCAGAGTTGCGAGAACGGCAAGTAAGGTGCTTCTCGCAAATATGCTTGCACCCGCAAGTATTGAAGCTACTGACAGAATCGATGTTAGGCTTCCGTTGAATTCTATTAAAACGCCTCCTCCAGCCAACAATGCACCAACCAAGATACAAATATTTGAAAGAACCTCCCACTGCTCTCGACTGCTCAGCAACAAAGCCAAGCCGGCAACAAGAATGAACAAGCCAATTACAATCGCCGTAGCCGGGGCTGGCACCAAAGCAAGTACCGCCCCGCTCACAGCTATAACACCCAGTCCAATTAAGATATTAAAAGCAAGGGAACCTGTGGATTTCGCCGCCAGCCCACTAAGCTTTTCGTATTCCGCCTGAGTAATGGCTCCATCGTTTAGCAACTGATCTATATCGAGGGTTATTTTCATCATCACTCCTTAAATATCTAAAATTGCGTTCACCTACTTACCATCCGCCGGGGTGCAACGCCTTATTAAATGCCTACCTTAAACCAATATACGCAGCAACCGTCAAAAAATAACCCCTGCAAATATTTTTACTACTCAAGGAGCTTATAAAATTCAAGCCTATGAGAGCCTGCCGTTCTAAAGTAAGGCCGTAATTCGCAATTAATACGCTCTAAAGTAACGCTCTCTCCGCTGCTCACAATAGTACTTTCATTATACCCATAGCCATTACGTCTACTTTGCTATCGCGCTAAATGATAAAGTCTTACGGCTAAAAAACGAAGGGGCTACGCTTGGTTAAAGTTTTTTTAGCCGCCATCGTCCAGCAAAAAAACACCCTCTATAAGTGCTGAAAATGAACGTTAATATGTAAGTCGAGCTCGGCGTTAAATAGAAACGGACATAAGCACTCAACAAAAGACGAAATGTTTGTTTTTGTCGCTTGACAGGCACTGGGCGCACGGCTAGAATACGCCACAACATATCGGAGTGTAGCGCAGCTTGGTAGCGCACCTGTTTTGGGTACAGGTGGTCGGGGGTTCAAATCCCTCCACTCCGACCATATTCTTATTAACCTGCGGATAATATTATTTATCTTCGGGCTGATGGTCAAAAGGTTCGAAAGAAGTTTGACAAAAGCGCCCATAGCTCAACTGGATAGAGCATCGCCCTTCTAAGGCGAGGGTTTCAGGTTCGATTCCTGATGGGCGCACCATTTACTTTCAATGTAAATATCTACTATGGCGGGCGTAGCTCAGTTGGTAGAGTCCCGGATTGTGATTCCGGTT
>CAZVPH010000240.1:0-3472 GCA_964628125.1 uncultured Thiosulfatimonas sp.
ACACGGTAGCCGGTAAAAACGCGCAGTGAGCCGTCATCCATACGAACCGGAATGCTCGCGATGTAAGAGTTTTTAGCGGCTGATAATCGAGTCACAACCTCTTCATCAACTTCAATGTGTTTAAAAACAGATTCCAATCGTTGTTGTGCCAACTCAAACATAACCGCTACATCCTCAATAATTTAGAAAATTAAAAACCGTATTCTACCTCTAAACCGACTTCTTTAGGCTATTTTTATTTGCTTTTCCTAAATAAAGTGTTAGTAACCTACCAGGCCTGGTGGGTTTTAGGTAGGTTTTAAGTGACTTTAAAACTAATCGATGCCGAGCCTATAAAAAGTTTAAACGAACCACTTTAAACAGCCCTAAGCCCACTTGAATACTCTTTAAAGCCTTAAAATAGGGTATATTCACCCATCAACAAACACCCCAAAGCTGCAGACAATGTTTGCAGAAATTTAAATGGATGAAATCCCCCCTAAACGATGAGCCAACCGACGGTTAACCCAAATAATTCACAGAGTGCTGCTATAAGCTCTTCTATAAGCTCTTCTCCAAGCACCCCACTAAATCAGCTGCCTATTCATGCGGTGATACCGCAGATTGAACGTTATCTTGCTGAAAATTCTGCTTGCATCCTGCAAGCAGAACCGGGAGCGGGTAAGTCGACGCAAGTGCCTTTGGCATTGATGCAGGCCGAGTGGTTGCAGGGGCGTAAAATTATTTTACTGGAACCGCGTCGATTGGCGGTGCGCGCTCTCGCGAGTTTTCTAGCCAAACAACTGGGGGAACGTGTCGGTCAGCGCATTGGGTATCAGGTACGTAATGACCGCCAGGTTTCCAAAGAGACCGTGATCGAGGTCATGACGGAGGGGATTCTAATTCGCCGTCTGCAAAACGATCCCGAGCTGAATGATGTGGCGCTGATTATTTTTGATGAGTTTCATGAGCGCTCGTTAGGCTCTGACTGGGCACTCGCGCTCTGCTTAGACAGTCAATCGGCGCTGCGTGAAGATTTAAAACTACTGATCATGTCCGCCACCCTTGAAACCGAAGCGTTAAGCCTGTTTTTGAACAAAGCGCCGGTGGTGCACTGCCCTGGCCGAAGCTTTCCGGTTCACATTCACTACGCCAACCCTCGCCCCGCACACGCTTTATCCTCCCCTTTATCCACGCTTTATGGCGTACGATTTTACAGCGTCATAACTCAAGCTTTGCTGAAAGCGCTTGAACAACACGATGGCGACTGCTTGATCTTTCTGCCGGGGCAAAAAGAGATACTCGGCGCGATTCGTCACGCCTCCAAGCAAATTGACAGCGCCAAGTTTGCCCTACTTGCGCTCTATGGCGGCTTAACCCCCGAGGCCCAAAGCAAAGTGTTGCAAGCCGATGAACGACAACGTCGGAAAGTAATTTTTGCCACCAATATTGCCGAAACCAGTTTAACCATCGAAGGCATTCACATTGTCATCGACAGCGGTTTAGTGCGCCACGCCGCCTACGACGCCAGCAGTGGCATGACGCGAATGTTGACTCAAGCAATCTCACAGGCCTCCGCCACCCAGCGCAGTGGCCGTGCTGGACGCTTGGCCGAGGGACACGCCTACCGCTTATGGACCGAAGCCGAACACAACAGCCGCCCCGCGTTTGAGGCGGAAGCAATTTTGGTCTCGGACTTAACCGACTTAAGTTTAGAGTTGGCGATGTGGGGTGTCAGCGATTTAGACGAACTACGCTGGCTTACGCCGCCCCCCAACGCGCACTTTCAAATCGCTCAGGCGCTCTTGATTCAGCTTGAATTTTTAAAGCCCAATCGCACACTGACCCAGCTTGGCCAGCACGCCAGTCAACTTGGGCTGTCGGCGCGTTTAGCAAAAATGCTGTTGGTCGCTTGGCAGAGTGATCAACAGGTGGAGCACCAGAGTGGTCAAACGCATAATATCGAAAACCAAACTGAAAACTCTCTCAGCACCGAAAACCAACACAACCGCGAAAACCAAAGTAGCCGCAACCGTCAACTCCGCACCGCGTGTGATGTCGCCGCCATTTTGAGTGAGCGAGATATTTTAAAACATGGCGCCGGCGTAAATCTTGCAGAACGTGTCGAGGCGTTGCAGGCGTATCGTCAAGCAACTCAAACCAGTCAAAACCACCAAAACACGCTCAGTCACGCCAACCCTGCAAAGCGCTTTGCCCACTTGAGCCTGTCGACCACGCGCGAGGCGATGCGTAACAGCCAGCAATGGCAAAAAAGAGTGTTGGCTCTGCCAAGTTTACAAAGTTTATCCAACGCCTATTCTGCTGATACGCTGTCACTCGGACAATTATTGGCACTCGCTTACCCAGATCGCATCGCCAAACGCCGTCATCAAGCTGACGGTCGCTATCAACTCAGCAATGGCAAAGGCTGTTTTCTATCGCCCGAAGATCGTTTAAACGACCAGGCCTGGTTGGTGGTGGCGCACTTGGATGGGCAACGCCGTGAGGGCAAGATATTCATGGCCGCCGCCATTGCACTGCAGGAGATTGAAGCGCTCTTCAACACTCAAATAACCCTTGAAACCCACGTCTCGTTTGATGAATCAAAACAACGAATTTCAGGCATCACTCAACGTAAACTGGGCGCGCTACACCTGCAACAGACCACCGCAAAAAACCTTGATCCTGCTGAGGTTCAAGCCTGTATTCGTCAGGTAATTATTGACACTAAACTCAAAAAATTGCCGTGGAATAAAACCAACCAGGCCTGGTTAGATCGTGTGCGTTGGCTGGGGCAATATCTGCCCGAGTACGCCAGTTTTTCGACCGAGGCGCTGTTGCAAGATTTTGACGATTGGTGCGCGCCCTATTTAAGCCATTTAACTCAGTGGTCGGAGTTGAGCAAGCTAAACCTTTTGAGCCTGTTGCAAGCCAGACTCGATTACGCCGCCTTAAACGCCATCGAACAGTTTGCCCCCACGCATTACACCGCACCCTCTGGCAAACGGGTGACGATTGATTATCAAACCGGTAAATTGCCCAAAGTGGCAATTCAACTGCAAGAGTTGTTCGGCGAACTCAACTCGCCCACATTGGCCAATGGCCAAGTGTCGTTAACATTTGAGCTGTTGTCGCCGGCGCAAAGACCGATTCAAATCACCGCCGATCTCGCGCACTTTTGGAGTAACTCCTATATAGAAGTCGCCAAAGAGATGCGGGGAAAATACCCAAGACATCGCTGGCCAGAAAAACCCCTCGAAGAAAAAGCCGGACGCTCCATCCTAGCACGCCGGCCGCGCCAAGCGCGATAATGACGGTAAAATAGTCAGTCTTTGCGAACGCAGTGAAGCAATCCAGGGTCAACGTCTAAACACCGTACTTTGCCGTGAGCCATGGGTTACCACGTCGTTGCACTCCTCGCAATGACAGTGGGCTTTGGATTACCACGTCAAACGCGATAATGACGGTAAAACAGCCTGTCTTTGCGAGTGAA
>CAZVPH010000241.1:0-3415 GCA_964628125.1 uncultured Thiosulfatimonas sp.
AAGCACCACTCAAAATCTTTAATGCAACTGCCGCTGTTTCGAGCGCGCAGCATGACATCAAAACGTGTATTGCTCTCGCTGGTAAACTCTCCACCGTAGTTAAAAGGGCCATAAATAATCGCCAAGCCTTCATCCCGAACTACGGACGCAATATTCTGAAAGAAATCGATGACATTCTGTTTCGCCATAATGTGAAAACTATTGGCACTAAAGACAGCATCGTAGCAGTGTTTAGGCCATGGATCTGTCGAGACGTTTAACGCAATAGGCTTTGCTAAGTTCGTTAAGCCAGAGCCGTTAATCCATTGATAAATCCCAGGGTGATTCTCAGTTAAATCAGAGGGTTGCCACTGTAGATGGGGCATTTGTTCAGCGAAAAATACTGCGTGTTGGCCCGTGCCGCTGGCGATTTCTAATACCTCTTTTGACTGGGTTAGCAAAGGTTTTATAACCGTTAAAATAACCTGCTTATTTTCCTCACAAGAGGATGAAAAAGGTTTGTTAAATTGCATTTTTTAGGGTCCATTTGGCCATGAAAATGGCTAAGTAAAGATTAAATAATCGTTCAGCAATGGGCCAGATAAGGCATGAGTCGATGCTCTGCTACTGGTCCAATTCAAACAGCGCCTTAATGTGCTCTCGGGCTGAAAGCCCCAGAGATTCGAGGTCGTATCCGCCCTCCAACACTGAAATCACCTTACCTTCGCAGTGTTCTTCGGCGAGGGCATTTATCTGTTGCGTCAACCAAAAGTAGTCTTTTTCATGCAAGCGAAGGTTGGCCATCGGGTCTAAAGCGTGACCGTCAAACCCTGCCGATAAAATAATAAGTTGGGGTTTAAACGCATTTAATGCCGGAAAGACCTGTTCAGACCAAGCGGCTCTAAAAATGCCGCTGTCACTGCCTTTGGGCACCGGAATTTTCAACATGTTCGGCAGGTCGGATTTAGGCTCAATAAACGGGTAGATATCCACCTCAAAACTGGAGACAAACAACAAACGCGGTTCACGGCGGGCGTAGCTTTCCGTGCCATTTCCGTGGTGCACATCAAAATCGAGAATGGCGATTCGTTGATAGCCATATTTTTTAAAGGCGTAGGCAGCGCCCACGGCGACGTTATTAAAAAGACAAAACCCCATGGCGTGATCGTACTCTGCATGGTGGCCGGGGGGTCTTACATTACAAAATACTTTTTTTGCTCTGCCCGATTGTACCGCGTCAACCGCATCCAATACCGCACCCACGGAGTGTCGAGCGGCGGTTAAACTGTGGGGATTGAGACAGACATCTTCTGCTATGCAGACCACGCCTTCTGTGGGCAGTTGAGCAGTGAGGTTTGCCAAATGCGATTCAGAGTGAGCGAGCAACAACTCGGCGTCGGTTGCCGCGCGCGAATCCATCTGTGGAATCCAGTCAAAGAGCTGACCACTGATCAATTGATCCTGAATTCGACTGGTGCGTTCGCCTATTTCAGGGTGATCTGCCCCATTGTCATGCAAACCACACGAAGAATGGGTAATATACAAATTCATTCAATTATTCTCCAGTGAAGGGTGTTAGATGGGACCACATTATTTATCAAAATTCTTTAACCCGAAAAGTGTTGCCGTGTTTGGAGCGAGCGATCGTTCGGATTCTGTGGGTGCGAACGCACTGCAAAACTTACTTAAAGCGGGTTACCAGGGTGAAATTTATCCCATCAATCCTAAACATGATAGAGTGCAAAATCAAGTCTGTTACAAAGATATCATGGATGTGCCTGGGGCTCCTGAACTGGCGGTAATCGCCACACCGATGCAAACCATCCTGGGGATTATTCAAGCCTGTGGTGAAAAGGGGGTAAGCAATGCCGTGATTCTTTCCGCAGGATTTGAAGATGTGGTGGGTAAACGGTTGCAACAAAAAATTACAACGGTTGCGCGCAGTTACGGTATGCGCCTACTCGGACCAAACTGCCTAGGTATTTTGCGTCCAAAAATTGGCCTAAACGCCACCTTCAGTAAAAACCAAGCCAAAGTGGGCAATCTAGCGTTAGTCTCCCAATCTGGTGCATTATGTACCGCCGTTTTGGATTGGGCAGAGTCAAATGACGTTGGCTTTTCATTGGTGGCGTCAACCGGCGATGCGGCCGACATCGATTTTGGTGAGATCCTGGACTACCTTGCGACCGATTCTGAGACCCACAGTATTCTTCTGTACATTGAGGGTGTGGCGGACGCGCGTCGTTTTATGAGTGGTTTAAAAGCCGCTGCTCGCATTAAGCCGGTGATTCTCTTAAAGTCAGGACGCATGCCCGAAGGACTGTTAGCGGCCATGTCGCACACCGGTGCGATTGTCGGCGGTGACGATGTATTCGATGCTGCGATTGAGCGCTCTGGTGCGGTTCGTGCCATCACCATCTCGCAACTGTTTTCGGCAGCCAAAACCCTGTCAGACAACATTAAAATAAAAAATAATCGATTGGCGATTGTTACCAATGGCGGTGGCCCAGGCGTGATGGCTGCTGACCGTGCTTCGGAGTTGGGGATTCGAATGCCACAACCGAGTGAGGCCAGCTTAAAGAGTTTAAGTGCATTTTTACCTAAGCATTGGTCGAATCGTAACCCGATTGATATCTTAGGGGATGCGACCGGCGAACTCTATACAAAATCCTTAGAGATCTGCCAAGCAGATGATAATTTTGACAGCATTTTAGTGCTCTTAACGCCACAAGCGATGACCGATCCAACCGCGATTGCTCAGGATATCGTTGAATTCATCAAGAAAACCCCAAACTGTAAGCCTATCTTTACCGCTTGGCTGGGAGAGCACTTGGTCTCAGAAGGGCGTGTTGTGTTTAGAGAACACAAGGTGCCCACCTTTAAAACGCCTGAAAGCGCCGTTGAGGCGTTTGGCTTTTTAAGCGCCTATCACCAAAATCAACAACTTTTAATGCAAGCACCGGCGGCTGGCAATCAATACTGTAAACAGGTTGAGTCAACCGGCGCGCGCTTAATCATTCAAAATGCAATTGAAGAGAAGCGCGATTTTTTAAGCAGCACAGAAACCCGTGCGGTGATGCACTCGTTTGGTGTGCCGATCACCCAGTCGATTGAAGCCAGCACTGCGAATCAAGCGATGATTGCAGCCGAGTCTTTAGGGTTTCCGGTCTGTATTAAAGTCAACTCACCTAATCTGACCCACAAAACCGATGTGGGTGGCGTCAAACTAAACCTAATCTCGGCGCAAGCGGTTCGTGATGAGTTTAAACAGATGGTCAGTCGTATTAAAAAAGCGGTTCCCGAAGCGGAAGTTTTGGGTGTAACGGTTGAGCCGATGTACATTTCAAACGCGGCCAGAGAGCTGATTATTGGTGCGACACGAGACCCAGTCTTTGGACCCGCCATTACCTTTGGAAGCGGTGGCACCAAGGTAGAG
>CAZVPH010000242.1:0-3414 GCA_964628125.1 uncultured Thiosulfatimonas sp.
AGTGGCCCATTATGGGCATGCGTAACTCCTCTTCTTTTGGGATTCACTTGAATGAATCCGGGGTGCCAAAAGGGTATGAATTTCAAATCAACGTGATCAAAAACAATCACCATTACGCTGTGTTGCACATACCGTTTCAATCCTTTGCACGACTGAGCATGACCGCCTCGTATTTGGGGGTGATCCACTGTTTAGTACGTCACTGTCAGCAAGGTTTACAGAGTCCAGCGGCCTTGGCACTCATAGAGGATGAGCTGTTGCCACTATTGAAAGTGTCCGAGAAACAGCTCTACAGCTTAGCTGTCGAGGTAGAAGATCTTAGTTTAAAAGGCAGGTACACGGATGAGCGCGCACGGCAAGTCCGAGAAATTTTGGGCAATCGTAATCTGCAAATATTTCAGGTGGTTCAATCGCTTTTTTTAGCCGGGGGCTTGCCGTTTATTGAAGAAGATACTTTGATTCATTGGGCCTATCGAGACGTATTAACCGCTGTACAGCACTTTATGGTTAAGCCGTAGTGAGCCGTAGTAAGCCGTAGCGCGTCACGAATCACGCTGTTTTCTTAAAGCTTTTCACTTAAATTCTTTTCATTTAAATCTATAGGCTTTCGTTTAAAAGGTTCCACGTGAATCAATTAAACGCTGCATTTAAAACGCTTTTGACCCGTCCATAAAAAATCCCAACATGCTTAAGCGTGTCGGGATTTTTGCGTTCAAGGTTGGTAGCAAGTGCGCACGTGAATGAGGGGCGGTTTACCTATCTTGGTAATTGACCGTGCTTTCTTCAACCATTTTATAGATATCCACTCGTTTTGGATTGCCCAAAGCTTCCAAGGCTTGGTTGAGTGATTTTTCTAGGTTACCTGGGTAAAATTCTTCTAAGGTTAAACCAATAATCGGGTCTGCGATCTGTTCGCCTTTGCTGTTAAAAAACAGCGTGGTGGGGGCGACCATTACGCCCAGTTTTGGGCCATAGCTTTTCATTTCAATGTCGTTGCCAGCAAAGTCCTTCATCATCCAGTGCGCTTTGTCGAGTAACAGTTGTCTAAAGGCACCGTACTGTTCTAAATCCGTGGTGACAAACAGCGGTTCGAGAATGTTGTCCTCCAATTTTTTGCAGTAGTTACACCAGGTCGCGGTCACGAAGAGCACGATCGGTACTTGGTGTTCTTCGGCGGTTGCAGCGGTTTTTTGCAGGTCAACGGCCAAAGGTAAGTAGCGACTGGCTTGGGCTTGTACACTCGCAAAGACCAGAATGAATGCCATGGAGAGTAAGCCAAGTGGGCGGAGAGTTTGTTTGTTCATGGGATTCCTTTTAAGCGTTGCTTAGATGGCTATTTTAGAGACCAATAATTTTAGAGACCTATAATGGAGATAAAGTAGAAGCGGATTAAGAACATCTTAGAGTTTGATGGCCTTAAAGACAATACTTTTAAACGGTTGAATTCAGAGTTAATAAGCGTGAATCAGTGAATCGCCTAACGTCTTGACCTGCACTGCGTACCACTCTCTTTTACAAACAGCGTTACGCCCAGTAATTGTTGGTAAGAATCGTGGAGGTTTTTGGTGTAGTTGGAGCCACACTGCCACTGACCATCACGCAACATGGCGAGACGTTTTTGGCTGTCATAACTGGGATCGTCCAGTGATAAATAGACACCATTGCCGGTTGCATCGTATTTTAAATAGGCGGTTTCAGTGGAGGTACGATGAGTTTCTGGATCCTCAAGCAACAGTTCAATTTCTTTGGTTTCGCCACGTGCGATCTGATATGAGGCTTCCATTAGGCGTTTACTGCGTTTGCCCGAACGGTATTCGCCACCCAATAGGTTCACCATAATGACATTGCCATTGTGTGGGTCACTGTAAAGTCTTTCAAGGCGTTGACTTTCTAGCATCTCTTGCTGAATGCGTAACGCCTTTGCTTCGGCGTCTGCTTTCATCTTAATCTGGCGTTGCTCTTCTTGGTATTGCTGTTGTTGAAGCAACAACGCTTGGCGCTCGGTTGCTGTGAGGGCTTTCCACTGGGTTTCACTCATGCCGAGCGGGTAGGGGCTGGCGCAGGCACTCATCAGCAGGAACAGGGTAGAGATTAAGAACAGTTTTTTCATTTAAAGACCTTTTGGCGTCACATCGTCAGTGTTATGTGAGGAGAGTATCCCATACTCTTTAAGTGGGTTCTACTCCTATGGGCGAGTCGTCAAGCTTTGTTCAAGGTTGGGGCCGGCGCGTACTTTTTGAGCGACTTCCAGCGATGGTGACCGCATGAAGCCGCTGCACTCAGGCGTTACTTTTTAACAATAAAGTAAACCCCAAAGACGATCAAGGCAACTTGCAACCAGCTCTCATTTATCCAGTCTTGATTGACCAGGCCTGGTAACAGTGCAAATAGGATAATCAACACGCCTAGAGTGCGGTTGCGTTGCGCAGTGGTTTGGGCTGCGATCTGCTTTTCCAAGCGAGCGATCTGTTCGGACTGTTGTTGGGTATCCAAATGCGCCAGTTTGTGTAAGCTTGCGTGCAATAGACCGGGAAGTTGCGGGGCTTGTTCAATCCAAAAGGGCAGGTTGGCTTTGATGTTTTTAACCAAGCCTTTCGGCCCCACGCGCTCCTGCATCCACTCTTCCAAAAAAGGTTTGGCGGTGTCCCATAGATCCAGTTCATCGTCTAACTGGCGGCCTAGGCCTTCGATATTTAAAAGGGTTTTTTGCAACAGCACCAGTTGTGGTTGAACCTCCATACCAAAACGGCGCGCAGTTTGAAACAGACGCATCAATACCAAACCGAAAGAGATCTCTTTTAAAGGGCGATCCCAAATGGGTTCACAGACCGAGCGAATCGCGGACTCAAACTCATTGACTCGTGTGCCTTTTGGCACCCATTCGGACTCAATGTGCAGTTCAGAAACTCGAAGATAATCGCGATTAAAAAAGGCTAAAAAGTTCTCTGCTAAATAACGTTGATCGTCCGGTGCTAAGGTGCCCATTATGCCAAAATCAATCGCGGCATAACGGCCGTCGGGCAGTACAAAAATATTGCCTGGATGCATGTCGGCGTGAAAAAAGTTGTGTTTAAACACTTGGGTAAAAAAGATCACCACGCCCTTGGCGGAGAGATCGGTTAAATCAATTCCGGCTTCAATCAGTTTTTCGGTTTCGCTGATGCGAATGCCGTAAATGCGCTCCATGGTCATGACGCCTGTGCTGGTATGTGACCAATAGATTTCGGGCACATAGAGCAGATCGGAGTGTTCAAAATTGCGTCGCAGCTGAGTGGCGTTGGCTGCTTCGCGCATCATGTCCAACTCATCCAAGATGGTTTTCTCAAACTCGGCCACCACTTCCACAGGGTGCAGACGCTTGGCGATCTGCACAGCGGCTTCGAACAATTTGGCCAGACCGTACAAAATGGCGAC
>CAZVPH010000243.1:0-3411 GCA_964628125.1 uncultured Thiosulfatimonas sp.
GCTTTTTTATCTGGATCGAGTGGCAGAAGATGCGCCTGACTTGTCGATTATTGTGCCTTGCTACAATGAACAGGCGGTGATTCCAGTGTTTTTGGAAACACTGCGCCCGATTTTAGAAGCATTAGGTCTTGAATTTGAATTGATTTTTGTCAATGACGGCAGTCGCGATAATACCCTGGAGGTGTTGCAACTTGCGAAACTGCATTGTCCACAGATTCGCATTATTAATTTATCGCGTAACTTTGGCAAAGAAGCCGCGCTCTCTGCGGGGATTGATTTTGCAGAAGGTAGAGCCATTATTCCGATGGATGTGGATCTACAAGACCCGCCCGAGTTGATCCCTGAAATGGTGCGTGTTTGGCAAGAAGAGGCTGTCGATGTGGTCTTGGCCAAAAGAGCCGACCGAAGTAAAGACTCGTTTTTTAAACGCTGGAGCGCCAATATCTTTTACCGATTAAATAATCGAATTTCGGATAATAAAATCCCTGAAAATGTCGGTGATTTTCGCTTAGTCTCGCGACGCTGCGTTGAGGCGATTAAGCTCATGGGTGAAACCCAGCGTTTTATGAAAGGAATTTTTGCGTGGGTTGGATTTAAAACGCACGTGATCGAGTATCAACGAGACGAACGGCATGCGGGGGAAACCAGTTTTAATGCGTGGAAATTATGGAACCTGGCGTTGGAGGGCATTACTAGCTTCTCAACAGCGCCTTTAAGAGTCTGGCTTTACGTCGGTTTGTTGGCGTTTCTCTTCTCCATTACCTACGGCACTTGGATCATTGCACGCACGCTTATTTATGGCATAGACACACCCGGTTACGCCTCCCTGTTTACGGCCATTCTATTTTTAGGCAGTACCCAGCTCATTGTTTTAGGCGTTTTAGGTGAGTACATTGGCCGTATCTATTTAGAGAGTAAATCGCGTCCATTGTATATTGTCGAAGAAGAGTATTAATGTGTCAGTTGCAGCGAATTTAAACCAAAATAAGGTATCAAGTGTGTGAGAAAGCAGCTGAGTTGGTATGGTTTCATCGGGGTTTTTAATACGTTGGTTCACTGGGGCGTTTTTGGTTTTTTGATCTCTTTAGACACCAGCCAAACGATTGCCAATGGCACTGGGTTTGCAGTCGCAGCCACCACTTCTTATTTTTTGAACGCGCGGTTTACATTTGAACAAAAGCCACAAAAAAAAGGCTACCTCTATTTTGTCTTAGGAATGGGCGCTCTCAGCTTAGTTGTCGGTAAATTAGGCGATATCTATCTTTGGCCAGGCCTGGTCACTTTAGTTTTGTTCTCATTGATCAGTTTAGTGTTCGGGTTTATGTGGTCTAAATACATTGTCTTTAGAGGCCGATAAAATCAGAAAGTCCGATGTATAACGCTTTCGAAAGTGGCACCAAAAACGGCGTCAAACCGCTTAATCAAAACTCTCCTATTCAGACCCTTTTATTCACACAGCCTAAATTCGTATCTTAGCCAACCATTCGTCAATGCAGATTATCAGGACACGCTTGTTCAGAGCGTACTTTCAAAGGACGCTGCTCAAAACGGGTTGTCAAAGCGAATAATGTCATCTTCTTCGGTATAGTCACCGACTTGCGCTTCAATCAATACTAACTCCGTCGTCCCTTGATTCGCTAAACGGTGTTTTTGACCGATAGGGATATAGGTCGATTCGTTAGGGTGAACCTGAAACTCTTTCTCTCCCATCGTGACCGTGGCGGTTCCTGAAACCACCACCCAGTGTTCACTGCGACGCTGATGTTTCTGCAAGCTTAAGGCTTTGCCCGGCTGGACGATAAGACGTTTAATCTTATACTTTTCGGCGGTTTCTAGCACCGTGTAAGTGCCCCAATGACGGTGAACCGTACGGTGAGTTTGCAATAAAGGGCTGGATGTTTGCTGTAAAAGAGCGACTGCGTGTTTAATTTTTTGCCCTGAGCCTTTGGGAGCAATCAATAATGCATCTTCACTGTCGATGATCATCATCTCTTCAAGATCGATGAGAACAAGGGTGCGTTGTTGACCGATCACCAAATTGTTTTTAGAGTCCAATAACAGCGCGTTTTCACAATGGGTGTTGCCGCTTTTATCTTTTGGTAGGGCGTGGTCGATTGCTTCAAAACTGCCTAAGTCGCTCCAGCCAAAATCACAGGGGATAACGCTGATCTGCCGACTGTGTTCCATGATCGCATAATCAATACTGTCTGCTGGAATGGCCTGCATCGCCTCTGTGGGAATGCGTAAGAGCTCGTCTTGAATGGTTTGAGCATAAGCGTTTAAGCAGGCCTGGTAGATGTTGGGCGCATGGGTTTCAAGCTCAGCTAAAAAAACGCCTGCTTTAAAACAGAAAATACCACTGTTCCAGTAGACGTTGTCTTGCTGAAGATAGCGCTCGGCTTGCGCGCGATCTGGTTTCTCTTTGAACGAGAGCGCCTTTAATTCATCTGTGCACGATGTTTGAGCGGTTTCGATGTAGCCAAACCCTGTTTCAGCAGAGGTCGGCTGAATGCCCAAAGTCACCAGTTTTCCTTGTTCGGCAAGCGTTTTAGCGCGTGCCGTGGCGACTTGGTATGCGGTGAGGTCTTTAATAAGATGGTCAGCGGGGGTGACCAGCAGTACTGCGTCCGGGTCAACCGCCAAGCAGGCGAGTGCGATGGCGGGCGCGGTGTTTCGAGCCACGGGCTCTAAAATAAATCGTGTCTTAAAAGGTGTGCATTGCGTTGCCGTTAATGCCTGAATTTGGTCGAGTGCTAAAAAATAATGTTCTTGATTGGAGACAATCAAAAACTGCTCGCAGACGCTTTGATTGCGTAACAAGGTTTTTTGAAACAGAGAGTGCTCGTCGAACAGAGGCACAAATTGTTTCGGCAAAAACGCGCGACTCATCGGCCATAACCGAGTGCCGGCGCCACCACAAAGAATTAGGTTAATCATAAAGTCACTGGACGACCGCCGGGGTTACTAAAAGTAGCCGTATCACAGAGGCGTTTTAGAGGGTTGGCCGGCAATTTCTCTCACCAGTTTTGGCACTAAATAGCCCGGCAGTGTGTGGCGTAACTGTTCATGGAGTTCAAGAGCGCGTGCATCTGGAACTTCAAAATGACTCGCGCCTTGGACTTTATCGAGTTGGTGCAGATAGTAGGGCAGAACCCCTTGCTGAAACAGAGCGTGACTGAGCTCGACCAAAACCGACTCTTTGTCGTTGACCCCCTTGAGTAATACGGCTTGGTTCAAAAGGTGAAAGCCCACTGAACGGTACTGTTGCAACAGTGAAGCGGTTTTTTCACTGAGTTCTTGAGAGTGGTTGCAGTGCAAAACGAGCACTTTACGCAAACGGGTGCGTGTCGCCCAAGTCATTAATAAATTTGTTGGCGCTTGGCTCGGTGCGACCACGGGTGTTCTAGAGTG
>CAZVPH010000244.1:0-3400 GCA_964628125.1 uncultured Thiosulfatimonas sp.
GTTTCTGAAAAGTCGGCGACCAGCACGACATCCGGTGGTAACGGCATTTGGCTTGCAGTTCTTTTTAACATCGCCTTGGTCATCCCAATTCGACCGACGCCTGGCTCGCCCATAATGAAAATATGATTGTGATTGCGCTTTAGATGCAGTCCGAAATTAAGTGACTGATAGGCGCGCGGATGAAACCGCTGCATAAACTCGAGAATTCCCGAGTCCTTAGTGATCGCTTTGCTGGGTGTGAAAGCAGAGGCGTCGAGGGTCGTAAAACGATACAACTGGGCTGCGGTAAGTTTTTCCATAAGGGACTGTCTACTTATATAGGTTAAGCCAAAGGCAGATGAATAATGTACAAATCAGGCGCTCACTATAACAAAAAACAACGTTCAAAAAGACGACTATTTAAGCCATCAGGGACGGGCGGCTTCTTTAAAAAAGTTTACGTTCAAGCCATTCCAAAACTCATTGAGGTGTTTACATTCGGTCGTTAAAATACCTAAACCTCAAGATATGAATTCAAGCATCTCTATTTGAAGCATTTTTCGTATAATAATTCTGTTTAAAGCTCGTCTAAATCGCCATTGGAAAACAGCCAGAATGAACTCAATATGCACCATCCCCATCAAAACCACTCCCATGACTCAACTGTTCTCTCCTTTGTTCGACACGCACCAGGTAGAGGTTTGGATGAAGCGTGAAGAACTCAACCACCCTACCGTACAAGGCAATAAACTCCATAAGCTTACGTTAAATATTGAAGCCGCTAAGCGACAGAAAAAAAGGAGCCTGCTGACATTTGGTGGCGCTTACTCAAACCACATCGCAGCAACCGCCGTAGCCGCTAAACTGGCGGGACTTAAAAGTATTGGGTTCATTCGAGGGGAAGAGCTCGCGCTCACGCCGGATAAATGGAGCCACACTCTCAAGCTTGCCCAAAAAAATGGCATGACCTTGTACTTTGTCAGTCGCGCCGAGTACCGTGAAAAAAGTCATCCGGACACACTGCTAACATTACACCGTAAATTTCCACACGCTTACATTCTTCCGGAAGGCGGATCGAACGAGCTCGCAGTTCAAGGCTTTCGCGCATTAATGGACGACATTGAAACACAGTGCCCAAAATGGACACACCTTTACAGCGCTGTCGGCACCGGCGGCACCTTAGCAGGCCTGGTCAGTTTCTCAAAGTTCCAATCAGAACGACAAATATTAGGCGTCGCCGCCTTAAAAAATGCCGGTTACTTAATCCCTCAAATTGAGCGGTGGATTTTGCAAACTACACCAAACAGTCAAATCAATCGTTGGGAACTTTTCACCCAATATCATGGCGGTGGTTATGCCAAAAATCCCGCCGATTCAGAACAACGAATGACGATTTTTGAACAGCAATTCGGCATTGCTTTGGAGCCAATATACACCGCAAAAATGGTGTCGGCTTTTTATGATCAGCTACAGAATCGTCACATAAAACCGAACTCAAAAATTGTACTTTTACATACAGGAGGCTTACAAGGTCGTTAAAACAACTTTTTGGGTTGCGGACTGTTAATTCAAAACGCGCTCCAAAACCTAATAACCACGTTACATAAAAGCCATAAGCAATTGATTAATTGAGCTATTTTAGTTTAGGATGAAAGTTAACTCTATTTCTAACTCGCCGTCTTTCAGCACTCACTCTCAGACAGAAGCAAAGTGTGCAAACAAGCAGATAAGGTGACGCTCGCTCAAAGTAGTCTCGTTAAAACACCTGACCTATCCCTGCTTCGATACCGTTAAAATGTCACTTTCAGCAATGCTTTTAGCACAGTGCTAACGTTAAAACCAACACACCCTTCACTCGAAAAAAACAACAACTCGGTACCATAAGGCCCAATAGGTTCAATAGGTTCAATAAAAATTCTGGCCTAAAAATTCCGGGTTTACCTTAGAGTGCTCCTGAATCGATCAGCAGAACAACCAATGAACTCTGCTTTGCTTTCAGTTCAAAAATTAAAGCCTATGGGGCTATTTTGCCTAGTGATAAGTTATTTTTGTTATGATTCATAGATAAATTTTAACTGCTTACGCAATAGATTTAACTTATACTAACCCAAGCTAAACTAATGGCTAATTAACCGAGTACTTCTTATGAACATTACTATCTTAGGCACAGGCTTTGCCGCTTTAACCGCTGTAAAACAAACTCGTAAAAGTGCGCCGAACGCCACCATCACTGTTATCTCACCTAAGCAGGAGATGCTTTATTATCCAAGTCTTATCTGGATTCCGTCACGTTTACGTAAAGGCGATGACCTACGCGTAAACCTCCATAACTTCTTTAATCGCCAAAATGTGCAGTTTATCGAAGGCACCGTACAGAATGTCATCAACAAAGGTCGTACGGTTGTCACGGAGCACGGCGAATATCATAACGATGGTCTCATTATTGCCACCGGGGGTCGTTTTATTAAAAAATTACCGGGCATTGAACATGCAATTACTCCGTGTGAAGGCATTCCCGCGGCCGAAAAAATACGCGACCGCTTAGACAGCATGTCCGGCGGTACCATTGCTATCGGTTTTGGTGGCAACCCTAAGGAGCCTTCCGCCATGCGGGGTGGCCCTATGTTTGAATTTTTGTTTGGCATTGACAACTTATTGCGCAAGCAAGGTCGTCGTCAGCAATTTAAAATTGTTTTCTTTAACCCTGCGCCAGAACCCGGTAAAAGACTGGGCGCTAAAGTTCCGGCTCGTCTTACTAAGTTAATGGCTAAAAAGGGAATTGACACTCATTTAGGTCATAAGATGGTCGGCTTTGAAGACAAACTGGTCAAAACCGAGGGCGGTGAGTTTTCTGCAGACCTTATTCTGTTTATGCCTGGCATGACAGGCCCTTTATGGCTTGATAATTCGGAGTTGCCACAATCCGCAGGTGGCATGATTATGGCCGATATACACGCCAAAGTTGAAGGCTATGACAATGTGTATGTCGCCGGTGATGCAGGCTCATTCCCCGGGCCAGATTGGCAAGCAAAACAGGCGCATGCCGCCGATTTACAAGCCGTAGCAGCCGCTAAAAATCTGGTTAAATCTCTCAATGGCCAAACCGATTTTGAGCCTTTTAAACACGAACTGATCTGTATTGTCGACACTCTAAAACACGGCATTCTAATTAAACGCAGTGATAAAGGCGCCACTCTACTGCCTCCTTGTCGTTTGCTGCACTTTGGTAAACGCTTTTTTGAGTGGATGTACCTGCGCCAGTACCGATAATCTCAAAAGTTTTAATTGGACCGTCAGAAATGAGCGGTTCAATAAGCGCATTTGATCTTCCATTGACTTACCTAACCAACAACCAACAACCAAAGGAATAAACAATGCAACAAAAAATGTTTAAAGATAAATACCCAATTTTCTCACTTGA
>CAZVPH010000245.1:0-3400 GCA_964628125.1 uncultured Thiosulfatimonas sp.
CGAGCCATTGCCGAACCCGCGGGCGCTTTGTCCGTGGCGGGGATGAAAAAGTTTGTTGAAAAATACAGTGTCTCTGGCTTGGAAATGGCGTGCATTGTCAGTGGTGCGAATATGAATTTCGACCGCTTGCGCCACATTTCAGAAAGAACGGAGATTGGTGAAAAACGCGAAGCGATTTTTGCGGTCATTATTGATGAAACACCCGGCAGCTTTAAACAGTTTTGTGAACTGCTCGGCGATCGACGTGCTATAACGGAATTTAACTACCGCTATTCTGACAGCAAAAAAGCCGTGGTGTTTGTGGGTGTAAGAACAGAAGGCGGTCAGGCCGAAAAACAAGCGGTCATCAACAGCCTACTGGCGCATGATTATGCGGTGCAAGACATGAGTGATAACGAGATGGCCAAACTGCATCTTCGCCACATGGTCGGTGGTCATGCGAAAGGGGTTGATAATGAGTTGCTCTATCGTTTTGAATTTCCAGAGCGCCCCGGTGCTTTGTTAAAATTTTTGATTCACATGAGCGAAGAGTGGAACATCAGCCTGTTTCACTACCGTAACCATGGCGCGGCTTATGGACGCGTCTTAGTTGGCGTTCAAGTGCCTCCTGAGCAGAAGAACGAGTTTGAAGTCTATCTTAAAAATTTAGGCTATCCATTCGTAAACGAACAGGATAACCCAGGGTATCAACTGTTTTTAAGACCTACAGCTTAGAGACCTTTGAGGCTGTAGCTGATGGGTTAGTGAGCGGTTGTTCTCTTATTACTGCTTTGTTCGATTTCACCTTTCCATTTTAGGAGTCAGCCGTTTTATGCGCGTTGGCTTTTCTAGGTCCGTTATTTTTTAACCGATTTAAACGGTTTAAGTTCTTGTGGGTTAATGACGCTTTCTACAAATCCAAGTCCATTGGAAACTTATCCATTGAATAAAAAACAGCCGTAAGGGAGATCGAAAACACTCGCCGTTGGTGATATATGGCACGATTTTTTTACGCAAATAATAAAGAGACCACGCAGAATTTAAAAGGAGGGCGAGATTATGCTAAAAATCACCCAAAATATTACCATCGCCGATGATGAGTTAGAGTTGGTCGCCATCCGTGCTCAAGGTTCGGGTGGTCAAAATGTAAATAAAGTCTCATCAGCCATTCATCTGCGTTTTGATATTAAGGCGTCTTCACTGCCTGAAGTCTATAAAGAACGTTTGCTGGCGTTAAGTGATAAACGGATTACCAAAGAGGGCGTGGTCGTTATTAAAGCGCAGCAACATCGCACCCAAGAGAAAAATCGTGCAGATGCACTTGCGCGTTTATTGGAGTTGGTGAAATCGATCTTGTATGTCGAGAGGGTAAGACGGCCAACAAAGCCGAGTCAAGGTTCGCAGAAAAGGCGTAGAGAGAGTAACGAGAAGCGCAGTAACATCAAAGCATTGCGCCGAAAAGTAGAACTTTAGTGGTTGTGAAGAATTAGAGCTCATCATGATCGAAGTAATGTGTTGAAAGCAGTGCGTTCTAGCGCTCAAAATACAGTATTTCAAATATTGAGCGCTTGGAACGAAAAAGACTCAGTGACCAGGCCTGGTCACTGAGTCTAATATGAGGTTTAAACCTAAGAATCCTTATCACTTTTGCAGCTCTCTATAATCCTTATCTGGAAAATAATGGGCGTTAGAAAGACTTGAATATCAGTATCTTAGTCCGGTGAGTTGGACGCTTTAGCCTCTTGCTTTTCTTTATGCTTTTTAGCAATCTCATCCCAATCGATGTTATTACAATCGTAACACTCCTCTTTGATAATGCGCAGCTTGACCAGTAACGAGTGAACTTTACAGCCTACACAGTAACCAAATGTTGCTTCTAGCCACATGAAGACCAAACAGACCCAGACCATGTTAACGGGAATCCAGTAAGGGATGAAGTTTTCGGTTTCTGACAGCAGTTGACTGCCCCAAACCGTGTTGACCCAAGACGCTACTGTATCGGGGTTAAAGAACATTAAACAAATCGCCATTAAGGTGACCCCAATGCTCCAAGCAAAGCGCTTAGGCACTAACGGCTTCCAAACTGGGGGGGTATTGCGTGCAAGATACGTACAGAGGATTATTGTCGGTGAAAAGCGCGACGAGAAGACAAACATACTGGCCAGCATTTCAAATAGACCGTAGAGAAGCAGTGCGGTTTGAACAGGGTACTCATAGGTTCTCTTGACCGCTTCAACCGTGTAAATAATTCTTTCGTCCCAGTCGGTGTCGTAAGTGTCTACCGCGGTGTTGCCGTCCACAACCCAGCTCGAGGTGTAAACGACATCAAACAGCGTCAATCCCATATAGAGTGGAATAATGAACAAAATTCCGGCGCGCATTCGCATGACGACATCATTAATATAGATGACGGGCTCTTTGGGGTCGCGGAACCACGAATTTTTGAAAAAATCTAACATAAACATTTCCTTATTGAAGTCGCAATGAAGTCTGAGTTGTAGAATGGTAAAGCGTCCACTAGGAGGTTCTTATACTTAGCGAATGCTTATATAAGAGAACGCTTGATTCCATTCTATTTCATATAAAACAGAAAATAACTCGTTCTTTTTAGACCTTGCACAAAAATGTTTAATATAGAGGAAGGTGGAAAATAGGAGCGAACGAAAGAAACTCTCTATGGCTTTTCAATAATGTCACAAATGTTCTGTTTCGCTAATGTTTCGGCGCTCTGTCCCATAAATGGCATAGTTGGCAGTAGACCGCGCAGTGGCAGGGTGCACTCTTCGATCTTTTTTAAGGTTTCAGAGCTTTGCATCTCTTCTGCAAACTGAAGAGCGTGTTGTTGTGCGAGGTCGCGTTTGTCTTTATGGCAAAGCGCTGTGATCTCATTATAGGCTTGAGTAACACTCACTTCCGCTTCGTGCATCGCTTGGGGATCTAGCTCAGAAACGCAAGCTTGCATTTGATTCATCTTCTCGACTAAGTACTGCATGTTCGCTCCATCCATTGGAGGCATCTCTTCAAACTGCATCGGCGCCGATTCTTTTAAACCATAGTCAGCCTTTACTGGGGAACTGACTAACAAGAAGGCTGACACAGTTAAAACGGACAGGCCGAGGCGGGTGTTTAAGGATGAGTGGCGAGAGAAAATTAACATAAATTGGAACCTTTTTTTAAAATTTATTTGAAACTTGTCTAGATTGGACTACCTCTACTCGTTAAGCAAGCCAAGCTGACGTTTTTGGTGGGTTATGTCTTCGTTAATTCGGCTAGAAGTTGGACCTCTTTGATTTTTATATTTAGCGTCCGCCCGAGTGTTGTAAGGTTTTTCTGCAGGGCTGGAAAGCGTTTCAAAGTTGATAGCACAAATGTCCATGCCAGGACGTAAGGCCAGGGGCAGTTTACCGCTGTTAAACACTTC
>CAZVPH010000246.1:0-3385 GCA_964628125.1 uncultured Thiosulfatimonas sp.
CAGGTGTTTGGAATTCCAAAAGCGTGAATGGCTGATTCAATCTCCATCCCTGGCGCAAGATAATCTCCCACCACCTCGATGACTTTACCAATCGGTCCAGAGCGCACCGTCGGTTGATGGAGTATTTCAACGACAACAACCTGCTCTTCTGTCGCTTCTAGCAGCCCGTCTTTAGGAATAAAAATGTCTTGGGTAATGCGGTTATTATTGGGGCGTACCCAAGAAAGTCCGTTTTCCTGATTAAGCCGGCCTAGCACTTGCTGCGTATTATGCTGAATCACTTCAACAATACCGCCTTCTTGGCGACCACGGCGATCTTCGCCGATCACCGAAGCGATCACAACGTCGCCGCTTAGAACCTTTTGCATCTCTTTTTCGGATAGGAAAAGGTCTTTACCTTCTTCTTCCGTGACTAAAAAGCCATAGCCGTCTGGATGGCCTAAAACACGGCCTTTAATCAGATCCATTTTTTGCAGTAAACCAAAGGCACCGCGACGATTACGGATCAATTGTCCGTCACGAACCATCGCTTTTAAACGCCTTGACATCGCTTCGTAACGTTCATCATCGTCTTCTTCTATCTCGAGGATTTTGGCGACTTGATACAGCCTAAGAGGTTTTTGTGCTTCTTCTAATGCCTCAAGAATAAACTCGCGACTTGGGATTGGATTGTCATATTTGTCAGCTTCACGCTGAGCATGTGGGTCTTGTTGACCGGATGTGTTTTCTTTAGTCACTCTATTCCATCTAACATTGAAAACCCCCTGTTCTCTCATCACTCTTTTCGATTCTACAAAGTGATGCAAAGCTGTAATTAGGGCGTTATATTAAAAACAGCGCACAGTATAGCAAAAAGTTTATCGACTTATGACATTACTGACAACTCTGAACCGGCTCCTCTCTCTTCTTTAGGGTAGAGGGCTTTAAACAGCTGGTAAATTGTGGATTGTATGGCCTCTTCTAACACGGGGTGGTAAAAAGGCATCTTCACCAATTCTTGCACTGTCATCTCATTCTCAACCGCCCACGTTAATAGATGTGTAAAGTGCTCAGCATAGGGCATGATCAATTCGCCGCCAATCAATCTCTTGCTGTTTTTATCCGCATAGAGGCTAATCACACCGTGGTCTTCGGCCATCACAATGGCGCGACCATTATTTTTATGAAGGTTAAATGAAGCAACTTCCACCTGCGCTAAATCTAGTTCTTGATAAGAGACGCCAAAAAAGCCAATGCTTGGGTCTGTAAAGGCGATGCCTAAAGATGTTTTACGACGATAGGCCTGCACTTTCGGGAAAGCGATCGCATTTAAAGCCGCCATACTGCCTTCATAGCCCGCCTCATGCAGAATGGGTCTGAAAGCATTAACGTCTCCTGCAATAAAAAGTGGCTGTTCTTCAATTTGCAGAGTATTAACATTAAATACTGGCATACCACGAGCATCGAGTTTAACGCCCGCACGTTCTAAATCCAGCTGCTCAAGATTAGGCTGTCGGCCTAAGGAGGCCAACACGACATCCACCTCAAAACGTAACTCGCCAAAACGAACTAGAACGCCTGTCGCCGTCTCCTCCAACTCAGCCGTATCTCCCAGGTGAATTGGAAATTCAGCGCTAAAAATTTTAAGCGCCTCTTCCGCCACGCTTGGACACGACAAGCCTGCAAGGGTTTTATGTTTCTCAAAGCCAACAACCTCTACCCCTAGCCTTGACAGTGCCTGCCCCAATTCAAGGCCAATAATTCCCAGCCCTACGACGGCTATACGCTTTGGCAAAACGTCCAGCTCAAAGATCTCATCGCTGGTCAGTACTTTTTTGCCTAAATCTTTCCACGGCGCCGGCATAACAGGACGAGAGCCTGTAGCAATAATAATTCGCTCTGCTTCAATGCGTTCGCCATTCACTTCTAGCTGATTAGGACCCATAAACTTTGCAAAGCCTGTAATAAGTTGATGCGCTTGCAACTTATCAGTCGTCCCTGACTGAACGCTTCCGGTAAAACGGTCCCTGAGTTTTCTTACCCGCTTTAAAACTGCTTCACTGTCAACCGTTAAGCGGTCAGCGCCTTCGACACCGAATTCACTCAAGAGGTGGCGCTTATGAAATTGATTGGCGGATTGAATAAGTGCTTTAGACGGCATGCAGCCTACGCGGGCACAAGTCGTTCCAAACGCGCCTCCATTTATCATGACAAAACTGTCCGTTTCGCGCCTAATCGCACTTAATGCGTTTAACCCCGAGGTTCCAGCGCCAATAATCGCATACTTTACTTTTCTCATTGCAGACCCCTTAACATTCTATTTATGATAATTTATCACTCTACTCTACCCGCCTAACGCCCGCAACTAGGCAACCGTCGTTCAGCTTAAGACGACCAGGCCTGGTCAATTCCAGTCATTAGTGAGTATAATCACAATTTTACTGCACAGGCCAATATTCGTTTGTACGATGCCGTCTTTAGCCTTATTGCATGTACTCGGATGTCCAAACGGGCAATCAAAATCAGCCTTTAGTCACTATTCTTGACTGTCTTTAAACACAAAACCTCTCTAGAATAAGACGAATGTTCAATGCAAAATGGATATGACTTGCACCTACTCCCCCTTATCAAAACACTTTTAATCGTGTTTATCTTTGCAAGCTTTTTTTCAAAGTCAGCCTTTGCGAACGTCGAAGGCTCAGACAACTCCCCCCTGCTTAAGAACTCCATTAAAGAGAGAATAAACGACGTATTCATTGGTGATCTACAAGAGATTCGTCAACGTCGTATTTTAAGAGTTCTCGTCAGTTATAACCAAACTAACTTCTTCCACACTCTTAAGGGGCAGCGTGGCTTAGAGCACGATCTTATCCAGGCGTATATCAAACACCTCAACAGAGGTCCGCGTAAAGAGCGTTACCAAACCCACGTCGTCTTTTTAGCCAGGCCTTTTAACGATCTGTTCTCAGAGCTCTCCGCAGGAAAAGGCGACATCATCGCATCTGGATTAACCGTTACTCCCGAACGGGAGGCGGCGGTCGACTTTACAACCCCTTACATTAAAAACATCCGCGAAATTTTAGTTTCAAATAAAAAACTCGAACCTGTACATCGTCTGGAAGATCTCTCCGACAAACAGATTATTGTGGTGGCCAACAGCAGCTACGTTATTCACCTCGTCCAGGCGAATCAAGCGCTCGGACTTTTGGGATTGCCGGGAATCGAGATCATTCAAGCTGACCCCGCACTTGAAGCGGAAGATTTACTGGAAATGGTCAACGCAGGCCTGTTTGACTACACCGTGGTGGACAATCACATTGCTGAGGTTTATCAAACAAAATTAACCGATCTTAGAGTCTATGACGATTTTATATTTCATTTCGGTGGCAATGTCGCCTGGGCAATC